>NZ_JBNKWF010000003.1:25236-173381 GCF_050299635.1 Altererythrobacter sp. | reverse complement strand
TTTCTTCCTGGCGTCGATCGTCGCCCGCCTGCCGCGCTTCCTGTTGGTCGGCATTGGCGGAGGGTTCTTGGGGCCTCGCCTGCGCGAGAAATGGAGTGCACGGCGAGTGTGGTTGCTATTCACCTGCGCCTGGGCGCTCTTCTACGCGGTCTATTTCGCGGCGATGCCCGGCTGATCCAGGGCAGGGGACCATCCTATGCCTTGGTGGCACGCCCTGAGAACCTGCATGGAAGACCGTTCAGCAGATGCGGCGCAGCGGAAGGCTGGAAGCGGTGCGATTGGGCGGCGCCAGTTCGCGCGGCTTCGAAATCGGATGAACCGTCTTCGAAGGTTTGCCCGAAATCAGGGCCTCGACCTGCTCGGCGGTGAGCGGCCGTATGAAGGATACACCCACCTCCTCCTGCTCGCGCCAGCGGACATGGGCGCGGTGCGGGCCGGTTCCATCGATTGTCATATTGACCGGCGAGGCAATCGCAAGAATGCGCTGGGGATCGCGGAAGCGGCAACCGCCCTGGGTGAGATCACTCAGTACGACATCGAACACACGGCCTTGCACCGAGCAGCACTGGCCGCCGATGTCCGTCCGTTTGCGTTCGACTTTTCGCGCTCTCATAACGCCAGCAACCCGTATGAATCCTGAAAGGAATCGAGGTGGGCGCTATGACAGGAAAATTCCTAAGGCCGAATTAAGGCTAAAAGAAATTGATTTCCTGTCGTTTGGGATGGTCGGTATCAGGCTCGAACCTATTGCCCATCGGGCCTGGCGAGCAGAATCACAGCGCGGCCATCTTCGACACCGAAGGCCATGGTAAAGCTGTCTTGCGAGAGCGGCGGTTCGGGAACGAAATTGACCGTCACCTGGCCCTTGGGCTCTCCATTGAGGACATAGCGTACGCCTTTGAACTCATAGGGTTCGTAATTCGCAGCATCGAGAGGTTCGATCGCTACGCTTTCAACCGCGCGGCCTAGCACACTCTCGGTCATGCGGTCGATTGCGGCGCGCGTAATATCATCGACACCGTCCCACTTGATCAGATCGTGCCAAGCCTGCGCATCACCGGCCACGATCGCCACGCGCACATCTTCGGCCAGCAACCGGGAAGGGCTTTCCGCGATCTGTTCAGCGGGCTGCGCCGCGATGGATTGCGATCCGGCGGCCAGGAAGAACGCGAGAGCGAGAAACGGCATTCGCATCGGATCAATTCCTTTCCACATCGCATTCATAGCCCCGCCCAGATCCAAAAAAGCCCGGCAAGCGTGCTCACCGGGCCTTCTTTGCATCGTCTAATTGCGAGGCCTCACGACTTGCCCGTCCATCACTGGCAGGCCAGGCATTCCTCGTAATCGGTCTGTTCGCCTGCGGTCGCCGCGAGTTCGAACTTGGTCGCGTCAGTGGTATTGTCGGCTTCCACCCCGCCAGCGAAACCGGCCCGCTGCACGCTCTTGGAGCGCAGGTAATAGAGCGACTTGATGCCCTTCTCCCAAGCCTGGAAGTGCAGCATCATCAGATCCCACTTGTCGACATCGGCGGGGATGAACAGGTTCAGCGACTGCGCCTGATCGATATAGGGCGCGCGATCGGCAGCGAATTCGAGCAGCCAGCGCTGGTCGATCTCGAAGCTGGTCTTGAAGGTCGCCTTTTCCTCCACCGTCAGGAAATCGAGGTGCTGGACTGATCCGCCACGTTCGAGAATCGAGTTCCACACATTGTTGGAATCCTTGCTCTTCTCGCGCAGCAATTTTTCCAGATAGGGGTTCTTGACGATGAAGCTGCCCGACAGCGTTTTGTGCGTGTAGATATTGGCCGGGATCGGTTCGATACAGGCGCTGGCGCCGCCGCAGATGATGCTGATCGAGGCAGTCGGTGCGATCGCCATCTTGCAGCTGAAGCGCTCCATCGCGCCCATTTCCTCGGCATCGGGGCATGCGCCGCGTTCCTGCGCCAGCAGCATCGACGCCTCGGACGCCTTGCCCTGGATATGCTTGAACATCTTGAGGTTCCACACCTTGGCCATCGGGCTTTCGAAACCGATGCCCTTTTGCTGGAGGAAGGAGTGGAAACCCATCACGCCAAGGCCGACCGAACGCTCGCGCGCGGCGGAGTATTTGGCGCGCGCCATCTCGTCAGGCGCGCGGTCGATGTAGTCCTGCAGCACATTGTCGAGGAAGCGCATCACGTCTTCAACGAAGTTCTTGTCCGTGCTCCACTCGTCCCACTTCTCGAGATTGAGCGAAGAGAGGCAGCACACCGCCGTGCGGTCATTGCCCAGATGGTCGCGGCCCGTTGGCAGCGTGATTTCGGCGCACAGGTTGGAGGTTGAGACCTTGAGGCCCAGCTCGCGGTGATGCTTGGGCATCATCCGGTTCACCGTGTCGGAGAAGACGATATAGGGCTCGCCCGTCGCCAGCCGTGTCTCGACCAGCTTCTGGAATAGCGAGCGCGCATTGACGGTGCCGCGCACCGATCCGTCGCGCGGGCTCTTGAGCTCGAAATCATCACCACTGCGGACCGCTTCCATGAACTCGTCGGTCACCAGCACGCCATGGTGCAGGTTGAGCGCCTTGCGGTTGAAATCGCCGCTTGGCTTGCGGATTTCGAGGAACTCCTCGATCTCGGGGTGCGAGATGTCGATATAGCAGGCGGCCGATCCGCGCCGCAGCGACCCTTGCGAAATCGCCAGCGTCAGCGAATCCATCACCCGCACGAAGGGGATGATGCCGCTGGTCTTGCCATTCAGGCCAACCGGCTCGCCGATGCCGCGGACATTGCCCCAATAGGTGCCGATGCCGCCGCCCTTCGACGCGAGCCAGACGTTCTCGTTCCAGGTACCGACGATGCCGTCGAGGCTGTCCTCGACCGAATTGAGATAGCAGCTGATTGGCAGGCCGCGATTGGTGCCGCCGTTGGACAGCACCGGCGTTGCGGGCATGAACCACAGCGACGAGATATAGTCATAGAGCCGCTGGGCATGCTCTTCATCGTCGGCATAGAAATCCGCCACGCGGGCGAACAGGTCCTGGAACTTCTCGCCCGGCAGCAGATAGCGGTCGATCAGGGTTTCCTTGCCGAACTCGGTCAGCTTTTCGTCGCGCGATTCGTCGATCTGAATGTCGAAGCGACGATCCATCACCTTCTTGGTGTCAGCCTGTGCAGCCGCCTTCGCGGCCTGTGCAACTGCGTCAGCCAGCGCTTCTCCCGCCTTCTCGGCGACCAGCTCATCGGATCCCTTGTCTGTCTTTTCCATGCTCACTGCCTTCGCCGAATCATCGGCCGGACCGGTCTTCTTCCGCGATTTCATATTGGTCTCGGGCGATGTTGCCGCCTCTTGTTCGAGCCCCATTGCCGCTTCGTCTCCAGTCCTGAATTCCGTCATATGCCCCGCTCTTCTTTTCCCCGAAGACCCGCTTTTCAAGCCGGGCCCTTGTTCCGCATGTGTTCGACTCGGCGGGACCCCTCCCACCTAGCAATATTAGGGCGCCGACGGGGAATTACTTATCCCGTTTTTGCCCACAGGCCGGTTCGGATTTGCGACCCAATCGACCGACTCGTCCTCTATCCGCAGATATGGTGATTCTGCGCCGAGTAACTAGGTCTTGTAGGTGCCCCCGCGTCCGGAACCACTAGATAGTGAATCAGCACGGACTCGCACGCAAGAGGGTTAAGCAAAATAAACCACTGGAAACGGCGCAATGCGCCGCTTTCAATTCATGTTGCAGTGCAGCGACGCGCGGGAAATGCTTGGCTCGCGCGATGCGCAAGTCCTAAAATGAATCTGCGAAAAAATTTATGCGGGCAAAACCTCCGGGTGAGGGGTTTGAATCAATCGAATCGAGACCTGAAACAATCGTTCGCGGGTATCGGTCAGGGGGACATCATGTTCGATCGGTCAGCTTTCACCACATGCTTCAAGGGGGCGGTCTTGCGGCGTTCGCTCATTGTTGCGCTGCTGATCGGAACGGTGCTGACCGCAATCAACCAGGGCGACATCATCCTTGCGGGCGATTCGCCTGCGATATGGAAGGTCGCGCTGACCTATCTCGTGCCATTTCTCGTGGCCAGCTACGGCGCCTATTCAGCATTGACGGTTCAGGCGAAGATGCCTTCGCGTGCGAGTGAAGAGGAAAGATAATCGAGAAAGGCGCGAGCGTGCGGGCCGGGCCTTCCCTTGCCCGGCGGGCCGGCAAAGAGGGGCTGCAACCCGCCATGCCATTGCGGCAAGAGACGCCACAGCCTGCCCGACGCCAGATCGTGATGGATCAGCCAGAGCGGCACCAGCGCGATGCCCACGCTTTCCAGCACCGCCGCGCGCAAAGCCTCCAGATTGTCGCAGCGCAAGCGCGGTGACGGATCGACTTCGCGATGCTCGGCTTCGCGTTCCAGCCGCCAGACATGCGGCTCCATGCCCGGCGGCACGGAAACGACGGCAGGCAGACGCGCAATGTCCTCAACCGTCTTCGGCGCGCCAAGATCGCGGATAAGCATTGGCGATCCGCACAGCACCATGGGAACGTCACCCAGTTTGCGGCGTTCGCCCAGGCGCGCTTGCAGCGGCCCGATTTCGATTGCCAGGTCTGCCGCCACATTGACGACATAGGCCGCTTCCCGGCTGCGAAGTGTCAGCATCTCCCCTTCCATGCCGGGATGGCGCGACAGGAACGAACACAACAGCGGAGCCAGCAGGACATGACCCAGCGCGGCCGGTGCCGCGATCCGCAAATGGCCGGCCACATCCAATGCACGGCGGCCCACCGATCGCTCCGCCTCGCCTAGCATTGCAATCAGTCCACGCGCCTTCTCCAGCAATTGCTCCCCATCGCTGGTGAGCGCAACGCGCCTGGTGGTGCGCCGTAGCAATCGAGCGCCAAGATATTGCTCGAGATCGGCGACCTGGCGGCTGACCGTCGATTGGCTCTGGCCGCAGATTCTTGCGCCCGCGGTGAAGCCGCCATGGTCGGCCACGGCCACGAATGCGCGATAGGCGGCAAGGAGGTCCATGCGGCCATTTTATTCGAAATATGAGTTAATATCCATCTAAACCGGATTATAGATGCATAAGCCGCATTAAATTAGGTATTTCTCAACGAATTTCAGCGCTTTGAGGGTTTGGGCAAATCGCTTCATCCCAGCCTTCCCGCAGCGCATTGGCGCGCGCTTTGGTCGCTTGGCTTCGCGTTGCAGCAGCACGCTCGATCGGCATTCACCCGGCACAGATTCAGGGAACGGCGGATGCGTCGAGTTCGTCCATCCGGCCTTTGATAAGCGGGCCGAACATAACGAAGCACAGCGAACCGAACAGCGCGATTCCGGCATTGAGCAGCCAGAAATACATCGGCCCGAGAGGTTCATACCAACGAGCGATAAAGCCCGATCCCGTGCTGCTGAAAAAGACAATGAGATAGGCCCCCGCCATCATCAGCGCGTTGATGCTCAGCGGCGCGCGACGCGACACCAAAGCCAATGCATTGGGCCAGCTCCACATGAAGCTGACGCCCGAGAGGAAGTAAGCGAGGAGCGGCCAGGCCGCAGAAGCCTTGCCCCCATCCTCGACCGTATAGGCCCCCGCGGCCAGCGCGAGCGCTGCACCGCTCATCACCAAGCCGCCGATCGCCATCTTGCCCAGATCGCCCGGTTCGGTGCCGCGGCTCGCCTGCCAGCGCCACAGCGCGATCAGGAACGGCACGATCACGACCGAGGCCATTGCATCCTCCGCTGCAAACCATGGCGTCGGGACCACCCCGAAAGGAGTGGCCAGATCGACATGGCTCGCAACCCAGATCATGCCCACATTGGACATCTGGTCATATGCGAGGAACTGGAAGAGCAACATTGCAATGACGAGGATGACCAGCAGGAGCATGCGCCAGTCCTGCCGCGACATGGCGGCATGTTCCCTTTCAGGCATGCTGGACCTGTGGTCTGCGAAATGTCTCATTCCCGAAAAATAGACGGCGGCCGCAACCAGCATCACCGCCCCTGCAGTGCCGAAGCCGACATGCCAGCCATAGACCTGCGCCAGCGCTCCGCACACCACCGGACCCAGGATCGCACCAATGTTGATGCCGGTCGAAAACAACGTGTAGCCGCTCGACCGCAGGGCCTCTTCGGCTTTGGGGTAGAGATGCCCGACCTGCGCCGCAATATTGCCCTTGAGGCACCCCGATCCCAGCACGAGCAGCACCAGCGCGATCAGGAAACTCCAGTCGAACACCATCGCGAAATGGCCTGCCGTCATCAATGCGATGCCGATCACCACTACCTTCTTCGCGCCGAGCCAGCGATCGGCCATCAATCCACCGAACAGGGGAGTGAAATAGACGAAGCCCGCGTAAAGCCCGAAGGTCTGGCTGGCGAAGGCTTGCGTGCTCATGGGGCCGAAGGCCGCTTCGAGCGCGTCACGAAAGGCAGCCATTCCGGCCACCTTCTCGACCCGATCGGACATGAGCAGATCCTGCACCATGTAGAGCACCAGGAGCGCGCGCATCCCGTAGAACGAGAAACGCTCCCACATCTCGGTGAAGGCCAGGAAGAACAGACCCTTTGGATGCCCCATCCAGCCGCCGCTATCGGCCGTCGCGCCTGTATTGCTCATCTTGCCCCCTCACATCCCGCCAGCGGGATTGGGACAATGCCCGCCCAATGTCAAAAGGCGCCCGATCCCATGTGCATATCAGGCGGCACTCAAGGCATGCCCGGCAATCGAATCTGCCAGATCCTCGACCAGTTCCAGCGGCAGATCATGCCCCCATCCGGGAATGGTCCTGATCTTCGCACCGGGAATCTTTGCCGCAATGTCATGCCCGCATTCGACGCGCAGCAGCGGATCGTCTTCGCCATGCAGAACCAGTGTCGGAGTATCGATTTCGCTGATCATGGCACTGCGATCGCCATCGGCAATGATCGCCGCCATCTGGCGCAGCGGCCCTTCGAGATAGGTGCTGCGGCGCACATTGGCCCGGGTCCTTTCACGCAAGTGATCCTCCGGCGCCGGATAGCCCGGGCTGCCGATCGTGCGGGCAACCAACATTCCGTGTTCGACCAGCGCATCCTCATCGGTCGATTCGGGGCGCTTCACCAGCACTGCCATCGCCTCCTTCTTTGCCGGAGGCAGCTTCGGGTGGCCGGTGGTCGAGAAGATCGAGGTGAGCGAAAGCGTCTTGTCCGGATGGCGCGACGCGAAATGCTGCGCGATCATCCCGCCCATGCTGCCGCCTACGATATGCGCGCGCTCGATCCCCAGCGCGTCGAGCAGACCGGCGCCGTCATCGGCCATGTCCGCCAGCGAATAGGGCACCTTGGGCTTGATCCCGAGCTTGCTGAAGATCGTGAGCTTGATCACGCCGGGCGCCTTGACGCCGTGGAACTTGTGGCTGAGCCCGATGTCGCGATTGTCAAAGCGAATGACGCGGAAGCCGCGCTTGGCCAATGCCTCGACCAGTTCGATCGGCCACAAGGTCATCTGCGCGGCAAAGCCCATTATAAGGAGTATCGGCGGCGCGTCCTTGTCGCCATGCTCGTCGTAATGGATCGTGATTCCGTTCGCTGTGACCTCTGGCATAAGTGCCTGCCTCCCCCCGTTTTCCTTGATAGGTATTGCGTTGATCCTGCAACCTTATCGAGAAACGCAGGGGCGGCAAGCTACACGTCTGCCCAAGAGGTGCTAACCGCCGAGCGCGACGACTTCCTCCTCTTCGCCGCCAAACGCGATGCGTTTCGCTTCGGATTGGGCCAATTCACGCGACAGTTCGGAATATTCGGCGAAACCGTCGGCAAAAATGATGTTGGCCTGGAATGTCTTTTCATGGACATCCCTGACCGGCGCTTCGTCGAGATTGGGAAGCGAACGCACGGCATAGCTTGCAACCCTGTCGGTCAATGAGTCGCCCGAGCTGTGATAGACGCGAATGTCTTGCGCCTTGCCGCGATCGTCGAGCGTGAAACGCAATTGCACGAATCCGTTGACGGTATCTGCGCGCATTGCCTTTTTCGACAGGAGAAGCCTGCGGTCGAGCGAATGCGTCACCGATTGGGACCATTCCTCCATCGCAGCGGCGGACTGAACCACAATATCCTCGCCGGCATGTGCAGGGGCATTTGCAAGGCCAGTCAGCGCAATCGCTGCGGCCACGGAAGTCTTCAATAATATATGCATCAGATCATCCTCTCACTTGGTGGATGATCGGCCAGTTCGACCAGCGTTGCCGAGCACAGTCCCGAACACTCATGCTTTGGCCAGCGAGTGGTCGATCCGGAAGCGGGCATGCGAGATCTGGGTCGCTTTGGGGGCAAGCCCGCTTCCTGCAGGCATATGAGCGGACAAAGGCGCAAGCCTCAACGATGGATCGTCAAAGTGCTTTGCCGATCGTTCTGTTTGCTTCGCGCTCGGACGAACGGATGACCGCACTCGACGAGCGGCCAGGACAAGTGCCGGCCTGCACAGTTCGACTGCGACTCAAGCCCGTCTGTGAGGCGATAGGAGGCGGAAGCTGGCAAGGTTGAATCCACCAGATGTGCGAAGTTCAAATCCAAGGCAGTCAGGAAAGTTGCGAAGTAACCTTGACTTCTCTTTTGTAACGTATAGGTTACATAGCATGAATTACGCAATGAAAGGAATAGCGGTGGCGGAAACGGAATCTCTTGTGCGGGATCAATCGCGGCTGATCTATGCCATGGCGATCACATTCGCGCTTTGGCAGGCAGGCGACATCCTGATGCAAATGTCTGAAGTTGGCGGCAGCTTCTTCCATTATGCCGGATTGGTGAAGATCGGCGGGGCAATTGCCTATGCGATCTCGGCGCTTTGCTTCTTCCTGCTTTACTGCCGGGTAAAGAAGGCCGGTGCGGCGGCAATCCTGAGGGATGATTGGAGCAGGTTTGCGCGTGGGCTGGCGCTGCAATACGGATTCTTTTTCCTGATCGGCACAACGTCGCTGATGTACGCGGTTTCAATGTTTTGGCCCTTGCCAATCCTGCCGATCCTGCAAGTCATATTGACCATTGGCGTGTCGGGCACATTGCTTGCCTTTGTCATCCTGTACAACCAGGGGGGAGACTGACGTGAGCCCGCCAAAGACCACGTCTTTGAAGAATCAACTGCGCCAGTTTCGGGTGGAATGCGGCCTCACGCAGGAAGAACTTGCGCAAATGGTTGGGGTAACCCGCAAGACGATCAACACAGTCGAAAATTCGGTGTTCATTCCATCGACAGTCCTTGCGCTAAAACTGGCCAAGGCACTGGAGACAGACGTCCACTCGCTCTTCCAGCTCCCGGAATCGCTTGATTCAGACCCTTGTTAGGGCACTAGCACGGTATCGCGCGCGACCTCGTCCGTGCCTGCATAATCGAGCGTAAAATGCAGCCCGCGGCTCTCATGCCGGCGAAGCGCCGACTTCACGATCAGCTCGGCCGCCTGCAGCAGGTTGCGCAGTTCGATGAGGTCGGTCGTGACGCGGAACGAGCCGTAATAGTCCTCGACCTCCTGCCCCAACAACTGGATCCGGTGCGCCGCGCGTTCGAGCCGCTTGGTAGTGCGCACGATCCCGACATAGTTCCACATGAAGCGGCGGATCTCGGTCCAGTTCTGCTTGATGACCACTTCCTCGTCGGAATCGGTCACCCGGCTTTCGTCCCAATCCTTGATCGGCGGCGGGGCGTCGAGCACGTCCCAGTTTTCAAGAATGTCTTTCGCCGCAGCCTCGCCGAAGACGAAGCATTCAAGCAGCGAGTTGGACGCGAGGCGGTTGGCACCGTGCAATCCGCTTTCAGTGCATTCGCCCGCCGCCCACAGGCCCGGCAGGTCAGTGCGCGCATCGAGCCCGATCAGCACACCGCCGCAGGTATAATGCTGGGCCGGAACAACCGGAATCGGCTGCTTCGTCATGTCGATACCCAGCCCCAGCAGCTTCTCGTGGATGGTGGGGAAATGCTCCTTCACGAACTCGGGCGGCTTGTGACTGATGTCGAGATGGACATAGTCCAGGCCATAACGCTTGATCTGGTCGTCATTCGCGCGCGCGACGATATCGCGCGGAGCCAGCTCCATCCGTTCGGGATCGTAATCGGCCATGTAGCGGTGGCCGGTCTCAGGATGCAGAAGGTGCCCGCCTTCGCCGCGAACCGCCTCCGTGATGAGGAAGTTCTTGACCTCCAGATTGTAAAGGCAGGTCGGGTGGAACTGCATCATCTCCATGTTCGAAACGCGGCATCCCGCGCGCCAGGCCATGGCGATCCCGTCACCCGTTGCGCCGCGCGGCGCGGTGGAGAAGAGATAGCAGCGCCCCGCCCCGCCTGCGGCAAGCACCGTGGCGCGCGCCAGATGCTTCTCGACCTTGCCCGTCTCGACGTCGAGCGCATAGGCGCCCCACACCCGGCCTTCGCCCGAATATTTGACCCCGTGCCTTCCGGTGATGAGATCGATGCAGGTCCGCCCCGGCAACATGGTGATGTTGGGGTTGGCTTCGGCGGCCTTGAGCAAGGCTTCCTGCACCGCCCAGCCGGTGGCATCGTCAACATGCACGATCCGGCGGTGCGAATGCCCCCCCTCGCGGGTGAGGTGGAGGTCGCCGCTTTCGCGGTTGAAGGGGACGCCAAGCTCGATCAGCCGGTCGATCGACCGCGGCGCGTTCTCGATCACGAACTCGACCGTTTCGCGGCGATTGAGGCCGGCACCCGCCACCATCGTATCGCGAATATGGTTGTCAAACGTGTCGCCTGCGTCGAGCACCGCAGCGATGCCGCCCTGCGCCCAGGCAGTCGAGCCGCCGGTCAGCGTGCCCTTGGCGAGAACGAGCACCCTCTTGCTTTCGGCCAGGGCAAGCGCGGAAGTGAGCCCCGCTGCCCCCGAACCGATTACAAGTACGTCATATTGCGGATCGCTGCTGGTCATGGCGCCACCTCATGCCCTCCGTCGCCGCGCGGGGCAAGCAGGACAGAGCAATTCGTCACACTGGAACAGATTTCAGGGTTTTAATGTGACCCGCGCAGGCCCTTGAGGCAGCTTTCTCGCCCGGAAAGGAGGCGCATGACGCTGCTCGGCTTCCTTGGATGTTCGCTCAATCACCATGTCCCGCAGCACCATCGGGTGAGCTGGAATGGTGCGCAGTTCTGCGGCACCTGCGCGCATTGCGGCCGCCCTATCCGGCGCATCTCGCGCGGAAACTGGCGGCTGGATCAAGGAAACGAACCGAGGGTTCGCTAGCACTCACCCCGCGCCGGTGAGCTGGACGAAAACATCCTCAAGATCGGCTTCGCGGGTGGTCACGTCCTCGATCGTGTAGCCGTGTTGCTGGACCAGAGCGAGCACCTGGCCCGCGCTGGCCCGGTCGCGGTCGTAAGTGATTTCCAGCACGCGCGGCTCGACCACTTCCGACTTCACGAAGCCCTCTTCCACGATCGGCCCGGCGATGTCCTTGTCCACCGATATGCTCACGATCTTCTCGCGCGCCATGCCGACCAGCTCGCGCGTCGGTTTGTTGGCGATGCATTCGCCATGATTGATGATCGCGATCCGGTCGCAGAGCTGTTCCGCTTCTTCAAGATAGTGCGTGGTGAGTACCACGGTGACGCCTTCGTCATTGAGACCCGTGACCAATTCCCAAAGCTGGCGGCGCAATTCCACATCCACGCCGGCGGTCGGCTCGTCCAGCACCAGGATCGGCGGCGAATGAACCATCGCCTTGGCCACCAGCAGGCGGCGCTTCATCCCGCCCGACAGCGTGCGGGCATAGGCATCGCGCTTGTCGCTGAGATGGACTGCCTCGAGCAGTTTCTCGCTGCGTCGCAAATGCTTGGCGATGCCGTAGAATCCGGCCTGATTCTCCAGCACTTCGAACGGAGTGAAGAAGGGATCGAACACGATTTCCTGAGGGACGATACCGATCGCGCGCTTGGCGTTGCGCCGCTGCTGGTCGATGTCGAAGCCCCAAATCTCCGCACTGCCGCCGGTCTTGGTGACCAGCCCCGCAAGGATATTGATGAGCGTCGATTTGCCCGCGCCATTGGGCCCGAGCAGGCCGAAAATGCCGCCCTGCGGCACATCGAAACTCACCCCTTTGAGCGCCAGCTTGCCTTCGCCGCCATCAGGCGCGGCATAGCGTTTTACGAGATTGTCGATCCGGATTGCGGGAGGGGGCGTCATGGCCTTCGCACTAGGCCTATTCGCAAAGCGCTGTAAAGTGATGGAACGGGCCGCAGACCCGCAAGGCCGGAAGCGAAGTCGAAGACGCAGCTGGCCAGGGGCCACCTGCATGGCCGCCCGAGCCTATGCGAGGATAGCCAAGTGAGCGGATGCGAACGCCGGCGCTTGAGGTGAAACAAAAAGCGCTCTATCGGCAACGGCATGAACACCGCCCCGCCAGAGACCATTCTCGTCGAGACGCACCGCGTAAGCTGCGACGGTGCTAGCGCCATTCGCCAGGGCGAAGGATTTCGCCCCGCTGCACTGGGCCATCCGCGCGTCTTCCTCGAGATCGATGAGCATGGCTATGTCGATTGTGGCTATTGCGACCGGCGCTTCGTGTTGAAGGGCGGGCCGGCCGATGGCGTGGACCAGTCCACGCTGCCCGACATTTCGGAGGGGGCGAGCCCTTAGGCCGCGCGGAGTTCTTCAACGCGGTCCAGGGCAGTTCGGTCATCGCGGGTTCAGCCGAGTGTGATAGTCTGTAAATCGTACTGAGGGGGGCTTTGGTCCCATAAGGAGACTCGCGATGTACAAACTGATTCCTTCCGCTGTGCTTGCCGCTGCCGCGCTTGGCCTGACTGCCGTTCCGGCGATTGCCCATGATGAATCCTCAAGCGAGCAATCTGCGGAACTCACCAAGGGCGAGAAGGAACTTGCCAAACTGCTGGAGGGCCGTGTGGCTGGTAAGCCGACGACCTGCATTTTCACCGCCCCCAATGAGAATATGAGAGTGATCAACGATACCGCTCTCGTCTATGGCCGCGGCAATACGATCTACGTCAACCGCACGAGGCGCCCGCAAGACATCGACAATGACGATGTCCTGGTCATCAAGCGCTTCAGCGGGTCGCAATTGTGCAAGCTCGACAGCGTGACCACGCTGGATCGAAGCAGCCATATGTTCAACGGCGTCATATTCCTTGACGATTTCATCCCCTATACGAGGGTCAAGGATGGGGACGATTCCAAAGGCTGAGGCCATCCGGCCTGCAGCCAATCAGCCCGACGGGCCGATCAGCGAGAAGGGGAGCGGCCCATTATGGGCGCTCCCCTTTTGATTCTTGCCCCGACTCTTGTCTCTCGCCCCGACTCTTGTATCTCGCGAAGTGAAAGGCGTCAGGCCGCCTGCATTGCATTCATGCGCGCGAGGATATCCTCGGCCTGCTTCATGATCCGGTCGATCAATTCCTGGCAGGTCGGAATGTCATAGACCAGCCCGGCCACCATGCCGCAGCTCCATGCACCGGCATCCATGTCGCCTTCGCTCATGATGCGCGGATAGACGCCTGCGACCTGTTCGATGATATCCTCGAACTTGAGATCGCTGCCCTTTTCCTTTTCGATCCTCAGAAGATCTTCAACCGCATCATTGGTCATCACGCGTTCGGTATTGCGCAGCGGGCGCATGACCAGCCGGGTATCGAGCTCGCTCGCAGCGACGATCGCCTGCTTCACATTTTCATGCACCGGCGCTTCCTTGGTGGCGATGAAGCGCGTGCCCATATTCATGCCTTCAGCGCCCATGGCCAGGGATGCGATCAGGCTGCGGCCATCGGCCATTCCGCCCGATGAAACGAAGGGTATCTCCAGCTCGTCCGCCGCGCGCGGCAGCAGAATGAAATTGGGCACATCGTCCTCGCCCGGATGGCCGCCGCACTCAAATCCGTCGACCGAGACTGCATCGCAACCGATTTCCTGTGCCTTGAGCGAGTGGCGCACGCTGGTGCATTTGTGGATCACCTTGATCCCGGCATCCTTGAGCGCGGGCAGCACCTGTTGCGGATTGCGCCCTGCGGTCTCCACCACCTTCACTCCGCCATCGATGATCGTCTTGACCAGGCCGGGATAGTCGGGCGGCGTCAGGCTGGGCAGGAAGGTCAGGTTCACGCCAAACGGCTTGTCTGTCATGTCCCTGCAGCGCGCGATTTCATTCGCGAGCTTTTCAGGCGTCCCCTGCGTCAGCCCGGTAATGATGCCAAGACCGCCCGCGTTCGATACCGCAGCGGCCATTTCGGCAAAACCCACCCAGTGCATACCGCCCTGGATGATGGGATGCTGGATGCCGAACATTTCGGTGATGGCGGTCTTCATTTGAACGAATCTCCCAGGTGCCTTTTCAGCGGCTTCACGGGCAAGCCTTGCGGAGAAATCCGGACTGCGCAAGCCCCGGCCCAACGTCCGGGCGATGCCGTAGCGTCAGGCATGGCACTTTCGTGCGATAGCCAATGCCGTGATCGAGGGGCAGTCCTGCGCAACCGGAACAATTGCGACACTGCGGGCAGGCGGCGGGAATGCATCTTCCGCTGGACCCGAAATCGGAGCATGCTGAAGCAGGTCGCACAGGAGAGGCAACAAGGGAGGCATGCCTTGCCAGAAACCAAGCGATCGATTTTGCAGCGCGCAGGGACCTTTGCGCGATTTGTCCGTCAACAGCGTGCAAAGCTGCCGCAACTGAAGGCCGAAGCCCGCGATCCCGACCCCGGTGCGCCCTATCTGCTGACCGGCGGCGAGAAGGACTGGACCGCCACCGGATTTCGGGTTCGGCGCGGCGAGCGCTTCAAGCTGGTCGCAGGCGGCCACCATTGGCTGGCGAAGGGCCTTGGCCTGATGTTCGAGCCGGACGCCACGCTATTCGTGCGGATCGACGGTGGGCCCGTACGCCGGATCGGGGATAGCGAATGGATCTTCGAAGCCTGGGACGATGGCGAACTTGAGCTGCTATCCAAGGGACTGTCCGAATTCGCCAACGAGAATGGCGCGCTCATTCCGGCAAAGAGGCCGGCGATGAAGCCGGGGATCAGCGTACGGATCGAACGTAGCGATGCACCTGCCAGCGGCAATGGAGCGCCCGAAGGCTGGAACTATCTGTGGCGGATCGGCCAGGCGCAGATCTTCACCGGAAGCAGGGATGACGTCGAGGTAAAGTTGGGCGGCGACGTGGGTATCCTGCAATTTCCCGTCGAGCAGCCTCTGACACCGGAGAGCTCGCTCGAATGGGACTGGCTGATCGAAAGCCTGCCTTCACGCCTGCCCGAAGATCTCGCCTTCACCCATGATTACATCAGCATTGCGGTCGAGTTCGAGAATGGCCGCGATCTCACCTATATGTGGAGCGCGGGCCTGCCCGAAGGGCATGTGTTCCGCTGCCCGCTTGGCTGGTGGTGCGATTGGGAGACGCATTGGGTGCTCCGCAGCGGCGAGACCGGTCTGGGCGATTGGCACAGCGAGAAGCGCATGATCGCTGCCGATTATCGTGAAGCGCTGGGGGAACCGCTGCCGGAACGGATCGTGCGCGTGTGGTTGATCGCCAACAGCGTGTTCCAGCGCAACGAGGCCAGGGCGCGCTTCAGGAACTTCCGCATCGAATGACACTGAGAGCACAGGGGCGATGTGCGAGGAGTAGGGGCAGCGCGATCAGTCCAATCGCCGCATGGTGGCTCTACCACCGATCGCCAGAGCCAAGCTGGGAAGCCAGATCCAGCGCAACTCCGAAAGCAGTGTCTCAAACCCCCTTGCAGAGAAAAATCCACTGCCAATGGGTGAGACACGGATCGGCGTGACCGGAGCGAAATAGCGCGCGTCGCCAAAGGGCCAGAGCAAGGCAATGCCAAGACCGCCGTCGGTGAATGCATCCAGCAAGCCATGCGAGGCTGCGGCGAAAAAGAGGAACAGGAATACGCCGGTGGCGCGCGCCGGTCGCCAGAATGCGGCAATGACAGCCGCTGCCAGCAGTGCGACGACCAGAGAATGCGTCGCGCCGCGATGTCCCCAAGTGTCGGCATATTGAATGCCAATCCGGAATCCGATCACGTCGGCGTCAGGCAACATTGCCAGCACCACTCCCATCATGGCCACATGGCGCGAGATGCGTTGCGGCCCCGCCGCGACGGCAATTGCGAGGGGAACCGCTGCGTGAGTGACGACTGTTGGCATATCAGTCCAATCGGCGCCCGATCGTCACGACGTCCTGCACTTTATATCCGATGGCCCGGTAGAAGCCCTGCGCCTGATCGTTGTCGCCGCGCACCATGAGCTGGATCTTCGGCGCGCCGCGCTGCCTGAGCCAGTCTTCAGCGGCCTGCATCAACTCGCGGCCAATACCTTTGCCTCGATGCGCCGGATCGCTGGCGAGATAATAGACCCAGCCGCGATGACCATCGAATCCGACCATCACGCTGCCGGTGATTGTATCCCCGCAGCGCGCGATCAGGATCGTCGAACTTTCACCCGCCAAAGCCAGGTCGAAGTCTGAAACGGGGTCGTTCCAGGGCCGCGTCAGCCCGGCAGAGCGCCACAGCGCAATCACCGCCTCGCGGTCAAGCGGGGCAGCGACTGCGATCCCTACTCCCACTCGATCGTGCCCGGAGGCTTGGACGTGTAGTCATAGACGACGCGGTTAATGCCCTGCACTTCGTTGACGATGCGCGTGGCGCACCCGGTCAGAAATGCCGCATCGAAGGGATAGACGTCCGCTGTCATGCCATCGGTGCTGGTCACGGCGCGAAGGCCGCACACGCTGTCATAGGTGCGGCCGTCACCCATCACGCCCACCGTCTTGACCGGCAGCAGCACGGCGAAGGCCTGCCAGATCGCATCGTAAAGCCCGGCCTTGCGTATTTCCTCGAGATAGATCGCATCGGCCTTGCGCAGGATGTCGCAACGCTCCTTCGTGACTTCGCCGGGGATGCGGATGGCGAGACCTGGCCCTGGGAAGGGATGGCGGCCAACGAAGATTTCGGGCAGGCCCAACTCGCGGCCCAGCGCGCGCACCTCGTCCTTGAACAACTCGCGCAGCGGCTCGACCAACTGCATGTTCATGCGTTCGGGCAAGCCGCCGACATTGTGGTGGCTCTTGATCGTTACCGATGGCCCGCCGGTAAAGCTGACGCTTTCAATGACATCGGGATAGAGTGTGCCCTGCGCCAGGAAATCGGCCCCACCGATCTTCTTCGCCTCTGCCTCGAACAGATCGATGAAGGCGCCGCCGATGAATTTGCGCTTCTTCTCCGGATCGGTCTCACCGGCAAGGCCGCCCAGGAACATGTCCTCTGCATCCACATGGACGAGCGGGATATTGTAGTGGTCGCGGAACAGCGTGACGACCTGCTCCGCCTCGTTCAGGCGCATCAATCCGTGATCGACGAAAACGCAGGTCAGCTGGTCGCCGATCGCCTCATGGATCAGCACCGCGGCGACGGCGGAATCGACCCCGCCCGAAAGCCCGCAAATGACCTTGCCGTCACCCACCTGCGCGCGGATCTCCTCGATCTTGGTCTTGCGGAATTCGGCCATAGTCCAGTCGCCCGCCAAGCCGCAGACATGACGCACGAAATTGGCGATCAGCTTGCCGCCATCGGGCGTGTGGACCACTTCGGGGTGGAACTGGGTGCCGTAATATTTGCGCGCTTCATCGGCGATCACTGCGAAGGGTGCGCCGTCGCTGGTGGCGACGATTTCAAAGCCGGGGGCGAACCTTGTCACCTTGTCGCCATGGCTCATCCAGACCTGATGGCGATCACCGACCTGCCACAGCCCGTCGAACAGGGCGCATTCCTTTGTGACAGTGAGATAGGCGCGGCCGAACTCGCCGCCTTCCCCGGTTTCGTGACCCGGGCGAACCTCGCCGCCGAGCTGGTGGCTCATCACCTGCTGGCCATAGCAAATGCCCAGGATCGGCAGTCCGCTGTCGAACAGGATCTGCGGGGCGCGCGGGCTGCCTTCCTCAGGCACACCGGCGGGCGATCCTGAGAGGATGATGCCCTTGGGCTTCAGCCTGTGAAACGCCTCTTCAGCGAGGCTGAACGGCGCGATCTCGGAATAGACACCTGCCTCGCGCACGCGGCGCGCGATCAGCTGGGTCACCTGGCTGCCGAAATCGACGATAAGGATGGAATCGGGGAGATGCGATGGGTCCATGGCCGCGCGTTAATGATCGCGCACGTGGCTTGCAAGGATTCTGCTTGGCCTTTGCGCAGCTCCTTCCCCTCGCAATGCAATCCGGCAATCCAGCAACGCACCGGCCTCCGCCTTGAGTTGCAAATTGCGCAACAAAGCTCCGCATTTTCTCATTTGAATTAAGAGCAATCGAACAATACCTGCAGGTCATCACCCGAACCCGGGGACACCTCTCCTTCCCCGCCGGGCGATACGGGCAGGCCGTCTGCTTCCAGGCAGCAGCTTTCCCGGCCTCTCTTGCCGATGCCGATTCAATTCGGCGGTGTTCGAGTGGCGACGCGATCGCCCGAACATTTCCCCCTCGGCAAGCTGCACAGGCAGCGAGAGAGACGCAGCCGCCGGTATAGTCCTCCCCCCCAACCCCATGGCGGCTGCGTCTCAATCGCAAAATTGGCCGAAATCCGCGTCAGCTCAGGGAATCGTATTCAAGCGAGAAAACGCGATTTACGTCCTTGTTGATGATCTTCGGATCCGCAACGAACCATTGGCCGCCATCGATCCCGACCCGGACGGCGAAGCAATAGGTATAGTGATTCTCGTCGTTATTGAGGTCTTCAAGCACGATTTCATTCGCGGCACCCCCGGCGCTCACAGTGATCTGGCCGCCGTTAATCGGCGGATTGTCGGTGTGGTTCGGTTTGGCATTGCCTTCGAGAATCCAGATGTTGTCGCTCGGCGTTGGAGCAAATTGGGCCTCGTAGAGGTTTCCCCCGATTTCGACTTGCGGGGATAGCCAGCGGAAAAGCACCGATACAGAATCCGACAGGCCGGCGCCTTGATTGAGGTCGATTGTGCCATCACTGAACACCAGGATCTGGTTAGTCGGCGAGATCTGCTGGAAGATGAAATTTCCGACGTAATATCCCAGTCCCTGGATCCAGTGCAGGTCATATCCCATCACATTGACTTCGACTTGCGTTGTCATTTTCGGTCCCCTTTTTGCACAAATTATCAGGCAGTTGGAAGGTGATCGTCGATCACGGGATCGACTTCGCGTTTTGCCAGTTCGCTGCGCAACTGGCGGGCGAGCGCAGTCTGGCCCAGGCGCTCGGCAGCAGCCGCGCGCAAGGCCAGCGAATTGATATTGATCCCCACTGCGTGGTCCTCGACCGCAATCGCACGCGCATAGGCCTGCGCGGCCGCAGCGCGATCGCCCTCCCGCTCGTATCCGATCGCGTCGACGACATGCGCAGCGACAATGGGCCAGACATGGCCGCTATCGGACTGGTCGAGTTTGCCGAGCCAGCGCTTCGCCCGTTCATGCATGCTTGCAGCTGAGATGCCGGACTGGTCGGTCAAAGCACGCAAGAGCTCGTTTACGGCGGGCTTTTCTATGTTCCACACCCGGTTCTTGGGGTCGCGCTTTCTCAGCTCGGCAATTACGGCGGCAGCCTGGTCGAAGTCGTCGGAGGCCGCCTCACGGTTCCCCTCGCGCCAGTTGAGCATCGCACGGTCGGTAAAGGCCGGCACCGCCATTTCCATTGTCCAGGTGTGTTCGGGATCATGCTCGAGCAGCCGGTCAGCCGATGCCACGGCCGCATTGAACATCCGGCGCGCCCGGCGGCGATCGCCGGTCAATCCCAGCAACCAGCCCATTCGCGCCTCGGCGAACATGGCAACCCGCAAGGCATCATAGTTTTCGGGATCGGCCTTGAGCACCTCCAGATAGAGGTCGATTTCTTCCTGCCGCGTTCTTGCCGATCCCTTGAAATCACCGAGATATTGCTGCGTGGTCGCAACCCAGCTCAGCCCTTCTCCCAGCTCGACAAGCCGGGCGGGCGGTCGATTTTCCGCTTCCGCGACCTTGCGCACGATTTCGACGCTGCGCTGGAACAATGGCAACGAATCGTCGAACCGGCCTTCGTCATTCGCAAGCGTGCCAAGATTGCTCAGGGCGTAGGATTCTTCCATCTGCCAATCCAGATTGGCACGGTCCATCGCCGCCAACCTGGTCGAGATATCGGCATATTCACCAAGTGCGCGCTTGGCTTCATCCATCTGGCCTCGCTGCCAGGTTATGTAGCCGACCCAGTAAAGGCTCTGCCCATGATTGAACATTCGCTCCGGGTCGTTCGGGCGGCGGGTCAGCAATTCGCCGGTTGTGCGCGCGGCTTCGCGGAAGGCAGGGAGCGCCTTGTCGTTATAGCCGCGCAGGTTCTGGACTTCGCCCACCAGTTGCACGGCCTTGGCGCGGCGGCCAAGCTCATCAGGCGTGAGACTGTCCAGCTTCTGCCTGGCGTAATAGTCCAGCGCCTTTGCCCCGACCCCATCCAGCAGGTCGAGCCTGCCGACCGGTTCGAGCTGATCGCGCAGATCGGTGAGCATATATTCGACCAGGCCATTGGCTTCGGCCCGCTCCGCGCGCGCCGCGTCGCGTTGCTGAACCGCAAAGACGGCGAGCGCAATCGCAACCACCATGCCGACGAATGAAAGCCCGGCCACAAGTGCCATGCGCCGATGGCGGCGCTGCGCTTCACGATCGACCAGCGCGTCCAGCCCCACACCCGCCAGGCCCGCAGCAATCTTGAGCAGGCCCAGCTTGCGCCCATCCCCCTCAGGGCGCAGATCCGCGGCAACCGGCTCCGCTTCCTGACCGGTCGGCTCGCCATTGATGTATCTCACCCGCAGAGGCGGGGGCATGTTGTAGGGCGGTTCGCCGTCGACCACCGCTGCGAACACGCGGCTATCGCCATGTCGGCGCTTGTAGAAATCTATTTCACGGGCAATCCAGGGCGAAATCGCAGCCGATGGCGAGCACAGCACGATGAGGGCGGAACTGTTCGCAAGTGCGCTTTCGATCGCTTCCCCGAGATTTTCCGACGCGGGGAGCTCGTCTCGATCCTTGAAAATCGGGCGTAGTGCACCTGCGCCATTCGCTTCCGCCAAACCGGGGGGCAGCTTGTACCCCTCCAATTGACGGTGCAGCCATTCGGCCACCCCCTTGTCGCGGTGGCTATAGCTGAGAAAAGCCCTGTAGTGGCGTTGCTCCAAAACTGCCCCCAGTCATGCGACCCGGCGCGCGACTCGGTGGGATGTTTCATTTCCTGCAGGGGTTTATCAGCCCAGATAGAAACGAATGCAAATATTCGGATCGATCAGGCGGGCAAGCCGCGCCGTTCCGCTTCCGCACGCAATTCGGTCTTGAGCAATTTTCCGATGTGGCTGCGCGGCATTTCATCGATCGCATGGAGCTCGGCGAGGCGCTGCGTCTTGCCCAGCCGCGCATTAACAGCTTCGCGGATCGCGTCGGGCGTGCGCGCGGTGCCGGTGAGGGTGACAAAGCCCACCGGAGTTTCCCCCCAGCGCCTGGAAGGAACGCCGACGACGCCGGCCTCGACCACATCTTCCTCTTTCAGGAGTTCGGCTTCGAGGTCGGAAGGATAGATGTTGAACCCGCCCGAGATGATCATGTCCTTGGCCCGCCCGACCAGCTCGACGAAGCCTTCTGCATCGACCCGCCCGATGTCGCCCATCCGCTGCCACACCTCGCCGCTCTCGGGATCGGTCCAATAGCCTTCGCGTGTCTTGTCAGGCTGGTTCTTGTAGCCGCTCATCATGGTCATTGACCGGCCGACGAGATTTCCGGGCGTGCCGGCAGGCACTTCGCGATCTTCGTCATCCAGCACCTTGAGCTCGCTGCCCGGAGCAGGTCGCCCGACGGTATGCAGCTTGTCAGGGAATTTGTGCGCCTCAAGCAGGCAGACCACCCCGCCTTCGGTCATGGAATAGATCTCTGCCAGTCCGCCTGGCATACGCCGCAACACCTGCGCCTTGAGTTCGGCGGAAAATGGAGCGGAGGTACAATATTTGAGCGCCAGCGCCGAAAGGTCGAAATCGTCAAAGGTCGGGTGATCCATCAGCCGCTGATATTGCACCGGCACAAGCATGGTCACGTTGACGCGACGATCTTGCGCAAGAGTGAGCCAGCGCTCGCAATCGAATTTGCCCATGATGGTTACGGTGCCGCCCGCAAGAAGCACCGGCAGAAATGCGACCATGGTGGTGTTGGAATAGAGCGGCGTCGAAGTCAGCGAACGTGGCTCCAAACCGGCCTCGAGAAAGGAAACCGCCGTCGATGCGAACTGGCGCCAGCGCATCAGGTGCGAATGGACAATGCCCTTGGGGGTGCCGGTTGTTCCGCTCGAGTAGATGATGTTGAACGGATCACCGGGAGCAGGTTCGAACGCGGGTGCATGCGTGCCAGCGGGCGCCATCCAGCCGTCCAGTTCCTCCAGTGCGATACTATCCATCTCGGCCAGGAAGTCAGCACCCAGTTCGGCGCGCTTGGCTGCATCGATGAACAGATGCCGCGCGCCAGAGTCCCGCGTCATCCCTTCCAGCTGTTCGCGGCTGGCACTGGTGGTGAGCGGCGCCGCCACACCGCCAGCGCGCACCGCAGCGAGAAAGACCAGCGCGTAATTGATGCAGGAAGTACCCAGGATCGCGACCGACTGCCCCGGTTCGAGCCCGGTCTCGACCAGCCGCGCCGCCGACCGTTCGACCCGGTCATGCATTTCGCCCCAGGTGATTTCACCGTGATCGTCGCGCAGCGCCACCTTGTCTGGCTGGATTGCCGCCCAGCGCGCAAGAATGCTCGAAAAATCGCCAGAATCGGTGCTCAGAAATTGCTTGGCCGCATCAGTTTTCATGCACGCATAACTAGGCAGGGCACAGGGCCGTGTCGAGGCCAGGCCAAAGCGGTGGAAAAGCAGCGCCGAATGCCTCGAATTGCTTGGGTTTGGGAGCTGCAATTCCTATATGATGGGCATGAGCGACAACACTCCGAACACCTCTGGTGAAACGCCCGAAGACGGCGCATCAAACGGCAAGCAAATGGGCGAATATGGCGCCGATTCGATCAAGGTTCTCAAGGGCCTCGATGCGGTGCGCAAGCGCCCCGGCATGTATATCGGCGATACCGATGACGGATCGGGCCTGCACCACATGGTGTTCGAGGTTTCGGACAATGCCATCGACGAAGCGCTGGCCGGGCATTGCGACCTGGTGCTGATCGAACTCAACCCAGACGGTTCGGTATCGGTCGAAGACAACGGCCGCGGCATTCCGGTGGGCATGCACAAGGAAGAGGGCGTTTCGGCGGCTGAAGTCATCATGACCCAGCTCCATGCCGGCGGGAAGTTCGAAAACACCAGCGACGACAATGCCTACAAGGTTTCGGGCGGGCTGCACGGCGTCGGCGTTTCGGTCGTCAACGCGCTGAGCGAATGGCTTGAACTGGCCATCTGGCGCGACGGCAAGGAGCACTGGATGCGCTTCGAGCATGGCGATGCCGTCGCTCCGCTCGAAGTCCGTGGTGATGCCCCGCCGGTTGACAGCAATGGCGACGACAATGGCCTCAAGAAAGGCACGCGCGTTACCTTCAAGGCTTCGACCGACACATTCAAGAACATCACGGAATTCGATTTCGAGAAGCTGGAGCATCGCTATCGCGAGCTGGCCTTCCTCAATTCGGGTGTGCGCATCCTGCTGCGCGACAAGCGCCACGAAGACATCCAGGAACACGATCTGTTCTACGAAGGCGGGATCGGCGCCTTCGTGAAATGGCTCGATCGCAACAAGCAGCCCCTGATTGGCGAACCGATCGCGGTTTCGGCCGAGAAGGATGGCATCGGGATCGATGTCGCGCTGCAATGGAACGACAGCTATTACGAAAACGTCCTGACCTTCACCAACAATATCCCGCAACGCGATGGCGGCACGCACCTTGCGGCCTTCCGTGCCGCGCTGACGCGCACGCTCAACAATTACGCGTCCAATTCGGGCATGTTGAAGAAGGAGAAGGTGAGCCTTTCGGGCGAGGACATGCGTGAGGGGCTGACAGCGATCGTCAGCGTCAAGCTGCCCGATCCCAAGTTCTCCTCGCAAACCAAGGACAAGCTGGTCAGCTCCGAAGTGCGCCAGCCGCTCGAAAGCCTGATGGGCGAGAAGATGACCGAATGGCTGGAGGAAAACCCGGCCGACGCCAAGTCGATCATCCAGAAGATCATCGATGCGGCCGCTGCACGCGAAGCCGCGCGCAAGGCCCGCGAAATGAGCCGCAAGGGCGCGATGAGCGTCGCTTCGCTACCGGGCAAGCTGGCCGATTGCCAGGAACGCGACGCAACCAAGGCGGAACTGTTCCTGGTCGAGGGCGACTCCGCTGGCGGCTCTGCGAAACAGGGCCGCGACCGCAAGACGCAGGCGATCCTGCCGCTCAAGGGCAAGATCCTCAATGTCGAGCGCGCCCGGTTCGACCGGATCATCGGATCGAAGGAGGTCGGCACGCTGATCCAGGCCATGGGCACCGGCATTCGCGACGAGTTCAATCTCGAAAAGCTGCGCTATCACAAGATCGTGATCATGACCGACGCTGACGTCGACGGCGCGCATATCCGCACCCTGCTGCTCACCTTCTTCCACCGCCAGATGCCCGACATCGTCAAGGCAGGCCATCTCTTCATTGCCCAGCCGCCGCTTTACAAGGTCAGCAAAGGGCGCAGCGAGGTCTATCTGAAAGACGATGCCGCGCTCGACCGCTATCTGGTCGATGCCGGATTGCAGGGCCGCATGCTGGAAACGGCCGGCGGTGCACGGTCGGACAATGATCTGCGCGAGCTCGTCAATCACGCGTTGCGGTTCCGCAGCCTGCTCGGCTTCGTGCCGCGCCGCTACAATTCCGCGATCATCGAGCAGATGGCGCTATCGGGCGCGCTCGACCCTTCACTTGACCGCGCGACACGCGAACAGGCGCTGCAATTCGCGGCGCAGCGTATGGGCCTGGGCGATCCCGAGGCCAAATGGGCCGCGGAGATGCTCGAGGACGGCACGGTTCGGTTCAAGCGACTGTGGCGCGGTGTCACGGACGTCCACGAAATCGAGGGCCGCTTCCTCACCAGCACCGAAGCGCACAAGCTCCATGGTCTGGCCGGCTCTCATGCCGAAACCTACATTCAGCCAGCGCATCTGGTGAAGACCACTGCCGTGGACACGGAAGCAGTGCCGGAAGACGATGCCGAAGCAGATGAAGCTCCCGCTATTGCCAGCGGCGACGGGATCACGCGACCGACCGAACTGCTCGACGCCGTGCTCGCGGCAGGCCGCAAGGGCCTTTCGATCCAGCGCTACAAGGGGCTGGGCGAGATGAATGCCGAGCAATTGTGGGAGACCACGCTGGACCCGGAAAACCGAGCGCTGCTGCAGGTCAAGGTCGAGGACGCGGACGTGACCGACGAGATCTTCACCCGCCTGATGGGCGATGTGGTGGAACCGCGCCGCGAATTCATTCAGGACAATGCATTGAACGTTGCTAACCTTGATGTCTGATTCTCGCCATCAAGAGCCGCAAGGGGCTTTGAACGTTGCGAATCTCGACGTTTGACGCGCGCCATATGCGGATGAGCGGCGAGGCCTGACTGACAGACAACTGGCGCACAATCACAAGGGAGGGCAGGCATGCAGGAAGACAGTAAGGGCGGCGCCATCAACACGGGCGGCTTCTACCTCTTCCTCGCTGCAATCACCTGCGCCATGGCCTATGTCGTGTGGCCGTTTGCAGCACCATTGCTGTGGGCGACGCTGGCGGCCATCATGTTCCAGCCGCTCTACCAATGGCTGCTGGCACGGCTGGGCAACAGCCCCAACCGCGCGGCCATTGCATCACTGTTTGTCATCACAGTCGCGGTTCTGGTTCCGGGCTTCATCCTGGGCGGGCTGATCGTCGATGAAGCGGCTAAGCTGGTGATCGCATTCCAGCGGGGCGATATCGATCTCGTTTCCCTGTTCAACCAGATCATCGCGGCCCTGCCGATGCGGGTTCAGGAATGGCTGGACCAGTCCGGCTGGAACGATCTGTCGGAACTGGAAGAGCGGGCGCAGCAATTCATCAGCGAAAGCGCCGGACTGCTGGCGAAGCAGGCGGTTGCCATTGGCGGCGGCGTGTTCGGCTATGTGCTGTCCTTCGGTGTCGGCCTCTACGTCACCTATTTCCTGCTGCGCGACGGACGCAACATCGCGATCATGCTGATGCAGGATTTGCCGCTCGAAACCACGATTGCGCAGCGGCTGGGTGACCGCTTTCTCGGCATCGTGCGCGCCACGATCAAGGGTTCGGTAGTGGTCGGCATCGTCCAGGGCATGTTGGGCGCGCTCACCTTCTGGATCGTCGGGATTCCATCGGTCGCCCTGTTCGGCCTGGTGATGGCGATCTTCTCGCTGCTTCCGGCGATCGGAACCGGCTTCGTCTGGGTGCCCGCGGCGATATGGCTGCTTGCGACAGGCCAGATTTGGCAGGGTCTGTTCGTGATATTTTCGGGCGTCGTCATCATCGGCATGGCTGACAATGTGCTGCGCCCGATCCTGGTCGGACGCGAAACCGGCATTCCCGACTGGATCATCCTGGTCACGACATTGGGTGGAATCGCCACGCTGGGGCTTTCCGGCGTGGTGCTGGGCCCACTGGTTGCAGGCCTGTTCCTGGCCGGATGGTCGATCATCCAGGAACAGCGCGACCCCGCCCCCGAATGATCCGCCCGGTCGCCCGTGGTTCGAAGGCGGAGCAACTTGGCCGCCTGTTCCTGGCTGCCGTGGTGATTGCATTCCTGCCAAGCCTGCCGCTGGGCAATTACCTGATCTATCCGCTCACCATCCTCATCACCTGGTTCCACGAGATGGGCCACGGGCTGACTGCGCTTCTGATCGGGCAGGATTTCCAGCGGCTGGTCATCCTTCCCAGCGGATCCGGTTTTGCCGAAACCACCTCGAGCGGCACCATGAGCAATGTCTCGCGTGCAGTGATCGCAGCCGGAGGACCGCTCGGCCCGACATTCGTCGGCTCACTGCTGATCCTGGCGAGCAGCCGCCACCGCCTCTGGCGCCCCGCATTGTATTCGCTCGCCGGGTTGATCGCGCTCTCGACGCTGATCTGGGTGCGCAGCACTGTTGGGCTGCTCACGCTGCCGCTGGTCGGCGCCGTGCTGGCCTATATTGGCTACAAGGGGCGGGCCTGGCTGCAAAGATTCGCGCTGCAATTCCTGGGTGTCCTGGCGGCGCTCAGCATGTTGCGGGACCTGAGCTATCTGTTTTCATATAGCGCGGTCATTGGAGGACAGCCGATGCTGTCCGACACCGGCGCCATGCAGGAAGCGCTGCTACTGCCCTATTGGCTCTGGGCCATCGTGATCGTTGCTCTATCGGGAATGATGATCGGCTGGAGCCTGAAGCTGGCGCTGGATTCGCCCGATGGCAGAGGCGGCTGGCGGCGGTGACCGCCAATCCATCCCCTTGAAGGGAAAGACTGTCCCATCTTGAGTTTGACACAATCCCGCGCCATTTGATGTGCGATGAAACGCCTGATCCCGATTGCAGCGCTTGCCCTTTCCGGTTGCGCCACCGTTCCTTCCACTTCTGCTCCCGGCCCGGTTACCTTGCGAGTGATCGGCCTGAACGATTTCCATGGCAATCTTGAGCCGATCCGTCGCCCGATCGGATTGCGAGAAGCCAATGGAGATCAGGCACAGGTCTACACCGCAGGCGCAGCCTATCTTGCCAGTGCGGTCAAGGAAGCGCGCGCGCAGAACGCCAACTCGCTGGTCATTGCAGCCGGTGATCTGATCGGGGCAAGTCCACTCGCCTCATCCTATTTCCTCGACGAGCCGTCGATCGGTGCGATGAACCGGCTGGGGCTTGATTTCAACGCGGTTGGCAATCACGAGTTCGATCGCGGCTGGAAGGAATTGCAGCGCATGCAGCACGGTGGCTGCGAACAATATACGTTGCGCGAACCATGCCAGGTCGAGGATCCCTTTCCCGGCGCCAGCTTCCCGTTTCTCGCTGCAAACGTCGTCAAGCGCGACGGCAGCACGCTGTTCCCCGCCTATGGCATCCGCACTTTCGGTGAAGGCGCGGGCGAAATCACCGTGGGTGTGATTGGTCTGACGCTGGAGGAAACGCCCACGCTGGTGACACCCAGCGGGGTCGAGGACGTGACCTTCACCGATGAAGCGCAAAGCATCAACCGCGCGGTCGACGCGCTGGAAGCCAAGGGTGCGGACGCCATCATCGTCGCGATCCACCAGGGACTCTACACAGAGGTCGGCTATAACGACAAAAGCTGCGGGGGCGTATCAGGCCCCTTGATCGATATCCTTAAGCAGGTCGATCCGCGCGTGAACCTGGTCATCTCCGGCCACACGCACCGCACCTATGTCTGCGACTTCAGCACGATCGATCCGGAGCGGCATTTCATGGTCACCAGTGCGGGCTATGGCGGCTCGTTCTTCACCGACATCGCGCTCGAAATTGACCCCGCAACCGGCAAAGCCCGCGTCGCGAGCGCCAACAACCGCGTCGTGCAAAGCACGGGAACTGATCGCGATGGCAATCTGGCGGCCCCCGATCCCAAATATCGCCAGTATCAGCCGGATCCCGAAGTTGCAGCCTATGTCGCGCGCTATGTCGCCGCGTCACGCGCTGCCTCCAATCGCCCGGTCGGCAAGGTCAGCGGCGACGGACGTTTTCGCGGGCCGGCGACGGAGGAAACACCGCTCGGCAATGCCATCGCCGATGCGCAGCTCTTCGCCACGCGAGAAGCAGGCGCACAGATCGCCTTCATGAACAATTCGGGCATTCGCGCCGCGCTGCAGCCGGCTGCAGACGGCACGGTGACCTTCGGCGACATCTATACCGTCCAGCCTTTCGGCAATACGCTGGTCACGCGAACATATACAGGCGTGCAATTGCTGGCTCTGCTCGAGCAGCAATTCGATGACGATGGATTCGTCCAGACCTTCAGCCCGTCGCGCGGCTTTGCCTTGAGCTACGACATGCGGCGCCCTGCGGGACAGAGGGTGGTGAGCGCCACGCTCGATGGGGCACCGATCGATCCGCAGGCAAGCTATCGCGTTACCATGAACAGCTTCCTCGCAGCTGGTGGAGACAGCTTCACCATGTTCGAACGCGGTACCGACACGACTGTGGGGCCGGTCGACCTGGACGCATTTGAGCAGTGGCTCAGCGTGGATGGTGTGCGTGCGTTGCCGCCCGAAGGCAGGATCACGCGGATCGACAGCGACTGATCAGTTCGCAGCCTGAAGTTTCGAAACGCCCTTCGCGCCGCGGTCTTCACCCGACAGCCCATCGAACAGCGCATCGACGATCCGCGCCAGCTTGTCTTCGCTGAGGCGCTCGTCGAGCAGCGCAATCTGGTAAGGCAGGAGATAGCAATTGACCGACTGGTTGATCAGCGAGAGCGCCTCGTTGATTTCCAGCCCCTTCATGTGTCCTTCTGCCTGGGCCTCCGCGATCAATTCGCAAAGATAGTGGTCGGCCAGGTCGACATAACTGCGCGCATACTCGAAATAGCGTTCGCCCATCTCGACATAGAGCCGGAACGTGGCGGGATCCGTGCGGAAATTGCTCCGCATCAGCACGAAACGGCGAGCGAAGAATTCGTACATCTTGCGGCGCGGCGGCAGATCGCTCGCCATCACCTCATCCATGACCTTGAGCTTCGGCGCAAACCATTCGCCGGTCATGGCTTCACGCAAATCGCCATCTTCGGGAAAAATCTGTTCGACCCGTGCGCGCGACATCCCCAGCTCGGAAGCAAGCTTGCCTCTGCTGGTTTCCTCGCCGCTGCGCTCCATCAGCTCCATCGCCTTGCGCGCAAGGCGGCTACGCTCTTTGAGCAGTTCTTCTTCGCTCACGACACGGATTTCCCTCTGGACCTTGCTTCCGACCATGTAGGGATCGATCCGGCGGGTTAAACCCCCTTTTGCAAGATCAGCCGCCCGGCTTCGGGAACCAGGGAATGAAGGCCGGGGTGCGGCGCTTGTAGTCCGCATATCTGTCGCCCTTGCTTCGGTCCATGCCCCGCTCGAGCAGGGCCACGCCGGACCATTTGGTGAGCGTGAAGCTCAGGAAGATCGGCCCGGCGACAGTGTAGAGCGCATAGTCCCATCCCGTCGCAGCGCAGGCGAGCCAGATGCCCCACCATGCGCAGAAATCGCCAAAATAATTGGGATGGCGCGTATAGCGCCACAGCCCGCGATCCAGCACCTGCCCCTGATTGGCCGGATCGGACTTGAAGCGCGAAAGCTGCCAGTCGCCGACCCATTCGAAGAAGACGCCCAGAAGAAATACGGCCAGTCCCAACCAGGCGAGCGGCGCGACCGGGGCCGGTTCGCCTGACGCCAGGATGCCGACCTGCGCGGGTGAACTTACAAGAAACAGAAGCACGGCCTGCATGACCCACACCTTGACCAGCGCGGCCAGAGCGAAATTGCCCCTCTCGCGATCCTTCTTGAGGATCATCCTGTAACGCTTGTCTTCGCCCTCGCGGCGCCAGCGGCGGAAGAGATAGATGGCGAGCCTGAAGCCCCAGGCCGCTGTCATAGCGAGAATGAGCACCGCCGATGCGCCGGGCCGCGACACCTGCAGATAGCTTGCAATGGCCAGCACCCCCATGCCTGCGCCCCAGAATGCATCGATGAAGGATACGTCTCCGATCCGCACCGACACCAGCCACAACGCCAGCACCAATGCGATCAGGAGCGCGGCATTGGCGAGCAGAGCATGGGTCATCCGCCCGCCCCCGCAATTTGCTGCGCCTGCCTTTCCAGATTCGCGATACGCTCGCTATCGGGCAGCTTGCTGCGCATGAACTGCGCGATCTTGAGCAAATCCTCACCATAGCGCCCGCTGGGCATGATCGGCGGCCCGAAACCTAGCACCATACGCTCGTTGCAGACCCATGCCGGGACGATCGGCACCCTGGCTGCCTGCGCTATGTGGTAGAAGCCCGACTTCCAGCTGCCGTCGGTGGTGCGCGATCCTTCAGCGGCGATCACCAGCGCCATATGATCGCGCCGGGCGAACTCGGCCGCGACCTGTGCGACATAATTGGCGGACTTGCTTCGATCGATCGGAATCCCGCCCATGTCGAACATGAAGTTGCGCATCATGCCCTTGAACAGCGTGTGCTTGCCCATGAAACTGGGCTCGATCCCCTCTTCGGCGGTTGCGCCGACAAAGAAGATGAAGTCCCAGTTCGAAGTGTGCGGCGCGCCGGCGATGACGAATTTCGGGATGTCGGGCAGGTGCCCATCTAGACGCCAGCCCTTCCAGCGATAGAGCGCAATCAATATCCGCCGCACGATGCGCGAGAGGAGAGAAGGTTTTCTGTAGCGCTTGCGGCGTGGCTTCATACATCCTCCCCGAACTTGTTCGGGGAGGGGGACCGCCCGCGCAGCGGGTGGTGGAGGGGCAATCTCTCTCGCGCATACAATGCGGCTGACTCTGCAGTTGCCACAGCATCCTGCAACACCTGCGAGGCCGGCAAACGCAATGTCTCTATGCCAGCTTCCCTAAACCAAGCGTCACGCGCCGCATCATGCGCAGGGCGATCGCCCATTTCATGCGCTTCTCCGTCGATCTCAAGTACCAGCCGCGCATCCGAACAATAGAAATCAAGCACATATTGGCCCGAGGGATGCTGCCGCCTGAACTTCAAGCCACCTGGTCGCTTGCGCAGCTCACGCCACAGCAGCGCTTCGGGCAACGACATCTGCCGCCGCAGCTTTCGGGCCTTTGCGACGGTGCCCGACTTCGGAGGCGGCGCGATATCCTTTAGCAATCCATCTCCCCCTCCACCGTGCTTCGCACGGTCCCCCTCCCCGAGCAAGCTCGAGGAGGATTCAAGATTACGCTTCCCTGTTCGTCAATGTCTCAATTGATCCGAAAACATTGAGTAAGTCCTATTCATTGATGTGCCTCACATCCTGAACACGCCAAATGCGGGGCGCTCGGCAATGGGCGCTTCGAGAGTCGCGGCGAACGCGAGGCCGAGCACGTCGCGCGTCTGGCCCGGATCGATTACGCCGTCGTCCCACATGCGCGCGGTGGCGTAATAGGGATTGCCCTCGTGCTCGTACTTCTCGCGGATCGGGGCCTTGAAGGCTTCCGCCTCACGCTCGTCCCATTTGTCGGCATCGCGGTGGACGGTGGCGAGCACAGATGCGGCCTGCTCACCCCCCATCACGCTGATGCGCGCATTGGGCCAGGTGAACAGGAAACGCGGCTGATAGGCCCTGCCACACATGCCGTAATTGCCCGCGCCGAAGCTACCGCCGATCACCACGGTGATCTTGGGCACGGTGGCCGTGGCGACGGCGGTGACGAGCTTGGCGCCGTGCTTGGCGATGCCTTCCGCTTCGTATTTTCCGCCGACCATGAAGCCTGAGATGTTCTGCAGGAACAGCAGCGGGATGCGCCGCTGGCAGGCGAGCTCGATGAAATGCGCGCCCTTCTGCGCGCTCTCGCTGAACAGCACGCCATTGTTGGCGAGCACCGCCACCGGCATGCCCCAGATATGCGCGAAGCCGCACACCAGCGTGCTGCCGAAATGCTGCTTGAATTCGTGAAACTCGCTGCCATCGACGATCCGCGCGATCACTTCATGCACGTCATAGGGTGCGCGCACATCGTCGGGAACGATGGCGTAGAGATCTTCCGCATCGAATTTGGGCGGGCGCGGATCGCGCAGCTCCACGGCCTTCGCCGCGACGGGGTTATCGCCAAGATGGCTGACAATATCGCGCACGATGGTCAGTGCGTGCTCGTCATTCTCAGCCAGATGGTCGACCACGCCGGATTTCTTTGCATGGAGATCGCCGCCGCCAAGATCCTCTGCGCTGATCTCTTCGCCCGTTGCCGCCTTCACCAGCGGCGGACCGGCGAGGAAGATCGTGCCCTGCTCGCGCACGATCACCGTCTCGTCACTCATCGCCGGGACATAGGCCCCGCCTGCCGTGCAGCTTCCCATCACACAGGCGATCTGCGGAATGCCCAGCGCGCTCATATTGGCCTGGTTGAAGAAGATGCGCCCGAAATGGTCGCGGTCGGGAAATACTTCCGCCTGATGCGGCAGGTTGGCCCCACCGCTATCGACCAGATAGATGCAGGGCAGGCGGTTTTCCTGCGCGATTTCCTGCGCGCGCAGATGCTTCTTCACCGTCATCGGATAATAGGTGCCGCCTTTGACGGTCGCATCATTGCACACGATCATCACCTGGCGGCCCGATACGCGCCCGATCCCGGCGATCATCCCCGCGCCATTGATATCCCCGCCATAAAGCCCGTTCGCGGCGAGCTGGCCAACCTCGAGAAAGGGCGAGCCCGGATCGAGCAGCCGCTCGACACGTTCGCGCGGCAGCAGCTTGCCGCGGCTGACGTGACGCTCCCGGTGCTTCTCGGTGCCGCCCAGCGCCGTTTCTGCCACCTTGGCGCGCAGTTCCTCGGCCAGCGCCTTGTTATGCGCAAACCGCGCCTTCGCTTCGGGACTTTCGCGGTCGAGCGTAGAGGTCAGAACGGGTGCACTCATTCGGTAACATCCGGAAAAACGTCAGCGAAAAATGGCAGCACCTTGCTGCTGAAACGTTCTGGCACCTTGTTGCCGTGATCGCCGACGTAGAGCTCCCAGTCGTGCGGCACGCCCAGCTTGATCAGCTCCTGATGCATGGCGATGACATCATCCTGGACGAAATCGGTGTCGCCTGTTTCGAGCGCGATCGCCTTCATCGAGCGCAATGCTGGCAAGAACTGTGCAGCCATCGCGGTCGGCGCATTGGCCGCCCATTGCGCCAGCACGAATGGCACGGGCTTACCGTCTTTGGTGGCGAGATCGGCGTAGAAAGGCGGCTTGCCGGGATCGGGCGACCAGGCGGCAGCGATCGCGAAATTGGCCAAAGTCATGAAATCGCCCGCCTTGGCTTCATCGAACGTCATCGTCTCAAACTTGGGATCGGCGGTTTCGGCCGGGCGTGGGAGCAGGCAGCACGGGTTCATCGCGTAAAGCGCAACGAAATCATCGGGATGGTGCATCCCGATGCGCAAGGTTCCATATCCACCCATCGAATGCCCCGCGAGGCCCCGCGCCTCGCGCTTGGCGATGGTGCGGAAATGGCCGTCAATGTAGCGGACCAGATCGTCGGCGATATAGTCCTCGAAGTCTCCGACCGTCGGCGAATTGGAGTACATCGAGCCGCCGAACAGCGTGTGGCTGTCAGGCACCACCACAATCATCTCCCTCGTGGCGGCGAAATCACGCAGTGCCGCGTCGAAATTGACATAGCCCATCATGTTGTCGGCGGTCATGAGAAAGCCATGAAGGAAATAGAGCACCGGATAGCGGCGTTCCGTCGCTGAATCATAGCTAGGCGGCAGGATCACATGGACCGTGCGCTCTGCCGAATTGCCCTGGAGATTGCCTTCGATCGCCGGGCTGTGGATGGTGAGTTTCTCGACCCGCGCGGAGGCGGGCGCAGACAGCAGGACGACAAGACACAGGGTCAAGCGGCCGAGCGCCGAAATCAAGTATCGCATTCCCTTCGTTCCTCTCATCTGCTCACCCGGCCGCCCCGATAAGTTCGCGCCCGATCAACATGCGGCGAATCTCGTTGGTGCCTGCACCGATATCGAGCAATTTGGCGTCCCTCAGATAGCGTTCGACCGGCCAGTCCTTGGTATAGCCCGCCCCGCCCAAGGCCTGGACCGCCTCCGCCGCGACGCGAAAAGCGTTCTCGCTCGCCAACAGGATCGCGCCCGCCGCATCGAAACGCGTCGTCTGTCCGCTGTCACAAGCCTTGGCTACGGCATAGGTATAGGCGCGTGCCGATTGCAGCGCGACATACATGTCCGCCACCTTGGCCTGCATCAGCTGAAAGGCGCCGATCGGCTTGCCGAACTGCTTGCGCTCGCGGACATAAGGGATCACGCAATCGAGGCAGGCCTGCATGATGCCGAGTTGCAATCCAGCCAGCACAACGCGCTCATAATCGAGCCCGCTCATCAACACGCCGACCCCGCCATTAAGCGGGCCCATCACGTTTTCTTCCGGCACTTCGCAATCGTCGAATACCAGCTCGGCGGTGGGGCTGCCGCGCATCCCCATCTTGTCGATCTTCTGCCCGATGCTGAAACCCGGCATGTCCTTCTCGATCAGGAAGGCGGTGATGCCGCGCGATCCGGCCTGGCCATCGGTCTTGGCATAGACAACCAGCGTATCGGCATGGGTGGCATTGGTGATCCAGAACTTCGTGCCGTTGAGCACATAGCCGCCCTGGGCCGCCTCGGCCTTGAGCTTCATCGAAACCACATCAGACCCGGCGCTGGCTTCGGACATGGCGAGCGAGCCGACATGCTCGCCGCTGATCAGACCCGGCAGGTACTTTGCCTTCTGCTCGTCATTGCCCCAGCGGCGGATCTGGTTGATGCAGAGATTGGAATGCGCGCCATAGCTGAGCCCGATGCTGGCGCTCGCCCGGCTGACTTCCTCCACCGCAATCACATGTTCGAGATAGCCGAGGCCAAGCCCGCCCCATTCTTCCTCTACCGTGATGCCGTGCAGGCCGAGCTCGCCCATGGCGGGCCACAGCTCGCGCGGGAACCAGTCCTCCCGGTCGGCCTTGTCGGCCAGCGGGGCGATCTGCTCGTCTGCGAAGCGGCCTGCCGCCTCGCGAATCATCTCGGCGCTTTCACCGAGCTGGAAATCGAAATCGGGGGTTGCGCGCATGGAACTTTTCACCTCTCCGGATCGCCCATACCAGCGCGCGGGCGAAGCGCAAACCGGCCGCACGCGCAAGCAATGGGCTGGCCTTTGGAAGACCTCACGGTAAGATCGCATTCTTCAAAGGGGAGTACATCTCGATGCAGGTCCGGTCATTCGCAAGACTACTGCCGATCCCGGCCATCTCGCTGGCATTGGCGGCGTGCAACCCACCCGCGGACAGCGGCGGGGTGGCGGCGGAGCAGAGTGCAACGCCCGAACCCAGCGGCACAGCGACGAGCAGTGCGAAGCCTGTCACGATGGCGGAAACCGGCTGGCTCGTAGTGGGCAGGGATGGCTCGATCCTCACGACCTATCTCGACGCGGACGATACCTATCGCGACCTGCGTAACGGGCAGCCGCTTCAGACCGGCCAATGGACGCGCAGCAATGACGGCGAACTATGCTTCACACCCGATGCAGAGGATCGGGCTGGCGATTGCTGGACATTGGGCAAGCCGGGCGATGACGGTACCTTGCGCGCCACGGACACTGCCGGTCTTGAGATCGAGCTGCGGCAGATTCCCTATCAGGCTCCGGAAACCAAGGAACAGGAAGCGAGATGACGATGGAGGACCTTGCGGAGCGGCGACTTCAGACCGTGCGCGAGCACATGGCACTGGAGATGGAATATGATTGGGACGCGGTGATCGCCACCTTCGACGGGCATCCCCGCTACGAAATGGCGACCGGGCAGGTGTTCGACGGGGAAGAGGCGGTGCGCGGATATTTCGCCGCATCGCGCTCGGTCTTCCCCGATCAGGGCAACGAGATCATCGCCATCGCTCACACAGACGATACCGTTCTGGTCGAGTTCTGGCTGACCGGCACGCATCTGGGAGAAATTCGCATTGGCGAGCGCGTGATTGCACCGACCGGTCGCAAGCTGCGCCAGCGCATGGCGGCCAGTTTCGAGTTCGCGCCGGGCAAGGACCGCATCCTGTGCGAGCGCCCCTATTTCGACCAGATCGGCATGCTGCGCTCGATCGGGCTGGAAGTGTGACCTCCTGGCAAAGGTTTGCCCCATGTAACATGCGGTATTGATTGAATTTTTACGTTTCCCGTGCACTTGTGCGCGTACCGGGGAATTCCTCGGGGTGGGGACGTAATTGGTCTCCGCTATGCTGCAGAAGATGCGGGTGAAGGGGTGAGGTGAGTGATATGAAGGGGGGCTGGATGCTGTGGTTGATCGGAGTTCCGCTGGTGTTGGCGGCGGCGGGGTACCTCATCTGGCAGGTGCGCTATCCCACCTACACTTACCGCTTCCGCATGACGGTTGAGGTCAACACACCTGAGGGCCTGGCGACCGGATCTTCCGTGTATGAGGTCCAGGCCGAGAGGACGACAACGTTCATGACCGGTAATGATCGGCATTGGGGCAGCCGCGGAGAGGCAGTCGCCGTCGATTTGCCCGGCGGGCGAACCCTCTTTGCGCTGCTCAAGACCTCGGCTCATTTTGGAGATATGGCTGGCTTGTCGATGAACAGCTTGCACCCTGGTTTTCCCGGCACTGGTTATGATGTGGTGGGCGTGGCGAAGGAACTTTCCAAGGGGATGCACAAGGGGCCGGCCGAAGTCGCACCCGCCGATTACCCCATGCTGGTAACCTTTGGCGATCTGGGCGATCCGACCAGCGTCGCACTGGTCGATCCCGATGATCTCGCCGCGAGCTTCGACGAAGGCGTCTCGCTCAAGCGCATCACCGTGCAGATAACCCGCGATCCCGTAACAACCGGGATCGAGCAGCGGTTGGGGTGGTTGCCGGCGCACATCGGCTCGCTTGTTCGCAGACCAAATAATGTCCCGATCGGGAATATGCCCATTGAACAACGACTAAACCGCACTGATTTCCGGTCTGGAGTTTCACAATGAATCGTGACCTCTTCCTCGCCATCCTTGCCATGGACTCGTATAATCGAGGTTACGATCCGGGCGTTGACAAATTAGAGGTTCAATTAGAGTTCCGGGGACACAAGAGTTCCGGGGACACAATACTTAATTACCTGCGGGAATGACAAACGGGGGAAGGGCGATGCCCCGCTTTCCTACTCGCATCGCCACGCGCTAGGTCTTGCGCCATGCCAGATCCCCCTCCCCGCTACCCCAAAGCGCCCGCCCGAAGGTCACAGACCGTCCTCCCCAGGGTGACACTTTGCGCGCCGCACAGCCACACTCCCGCACGTCAGATTCACACTTCACAGCATAGAGTCACACTTTTGCGCCCCACAGTCACACAATCGCGCTTTTTGCACTTGGACCGTGTTCCAAGTGTTCCATCCTGTAGGATTTGGGAGAATGTCTGACGCGTCTCAAACACCATTCGGCGCGGAGCGCTGCAAGATCCATTCGTTTTTCGAACTCGCCCTGTGGATAAGTGTGACTCAAAAGACTCACCATCGCCCGCGACTCGCCGGAATTGCTGGGTTTACGCTAAATTAACCTTTTCCGTTCAGACCTTGTGTGGTTAATTCTCGGCAACACCTCTTAGCGAGGGGTTACCGCAAGCTTTCGGGTAAAGGGGGGACCACCCAATGCGCGTGCTTTTGATTGAGGACGAACCGACAACTGCCAAGGCGATCGAGCTGATGCTCACGACCGAAGGCTTTAATGTCTATTCGACCGACCTGGGCGAGGAAGGCCTGGATCTGGGCAAGCTGTATGATTACGATATCATTCTGCTCGACCTGAACCTGCCTGACATGCATGGTTATGACGTGCTCAAGAAGCTGCGCGTGGCCAAGGTGCAGACGCCTGTTCTGATCCTTTCGGGCATTGCCGAGATGGACAGCAAGATCCGCAGCTTCGGCTTCGGCGCTGACGATTACGTGACCAAGCCGTTCCATCGCGAAGAGCTGGTTGCCCGTATCCATGCCGTGGTGCGCCGTTCGAAGGGCCACAGCCAGTCGATCATCCGCACCGGCAAGCTGGCAGTGAACCTCGATGCCAAGACTGTCGAAGTCGATGGCGCCCGCGTTCACCTGACCGGCAAGGAATATGCGATGCTGGAGCTCCTGTCGCTGCGCAAGGGCACTACGCTGACCAAGGAAATGTTCCTCAACCATCTCTATGGCGGGATGGACGAACCGGAACTCAAGATCATCGACGTCTTCATCTGCAAGCTGCGCAAGAAGCTCAGCCATGCATGCGGCGGCGAGAACTATATCGAGACCGTCTGGGGCCGCGGCTATGTGCTGCGCGATCCGGAAGAAGCCGCGGAAGCGGCCTGAAAGACAGACACTATTCACCCGTAATTGGGGCCATAGCGCCCGGGGCTTTCGGCCTCGGGCGTTTTTCTTTGGCCACTTCCCTACACTCATCGCCGCTGCTAGCGCGCCGCCCATGAGTGCTTTTAAGGAAGGCGATCCAACCACGCTCAACCGGCTCTATGGCCGCAGCCAGGGCAAGCCCTTGCGCGCGCGCCAGCAAGGCCTGGTCGACAATCTGTTGCCGCAGATTGCTGTGCCGGCGGAAGGTCCGGTCACAAGTGAAAGCCTGTTCGGGGATTCGCGCCCACTCCATTTCGAGATCGGCTTCGGCGGCGGTGAGCACCTGGCCTATCGCGCCGACCTGCTGCCCGATCACGGTTTCATCGGGGCGGAACCCTTCGTCAACGGAGTCGCGCAGGCGCTGACCCATATCGAGGACCAGCGACTAGCCAATGTGCGCCTGCATATGGGCGATGCACTGGAAGTGCTGGCGCGCATTCCCGATGGCGCGCTGACCATGATCTATCTCCTCCATCCCGATCCCTGGCCGAAGAACAAGCATGCCAAGCGGCGCATGATGAATGACGGGCCGGTGCAGATGTTCGCCAGCAAGCTCAAGCCCGGCGGCGAGCTGCGCTTCGGCACCGATCATCCCGTCTATCTGCGCCATGCGCTGATGGTGATGCAGCGCCACACCGACGCGTTCGAATGGCAGGTGAAGGATCGCTCAAGCTGGGAGGAGCGCCCTTCGGGCTGGCCCGAAACCCGATATGAGCACAAGGCGCGCACGGTGTACGGCCACGAAGTGTGGTACTTCCGCTACCGGCGACGCTGATCCGGCTCAGCCACCACGCAATGTCGCGATCAGGGCCTCCCTGTCCGCGTCATTATTGTAGAGATGAGGCGTAACGCGCAACGAGGATCCGCGCAGCGAGACGAAGACCTGCCGTTCGGCCAGCCGCTCGGTCAGCCCGGTCGGAACTCCGTCGGGAAAGCCAAGCGAAAGGAAATGCGCCGCGCGCGTGCCGATGGGCGCTGCGATGAGCCCCAGGCTCGCAGCTTCCTTCGCAATCGCTTCGGTCGCCAGACCCAACGAATGGGCGATTCCTTCGACCCCGAATTCAAGCAGGAAATCGAGCGCAGCACTGGCTCCCTGGAGCAGCGGCGGGTTGGATTTCTCCCCCATGTCGAAGCGCCGCGCGCCGGGTTGGAAATCATCGCGATAATCGACCAGCCGCGTAAAATCTTCCGATCCTCCGCGATTGATCCAATTGTGCTCGATCGGCTCACCGACATGGTGCCGCGGATCGACATAGAGCATGCCGATACCATAGGGGCCCATCAGCCATTTGTAGCACGCGGCGACCGCGAAATCGGGCTGCACAGCTTTGAAATCGATCGGCATCGCGCCAAGCGACTGAGTCAGGTCGAGCACCAGTGCGGCGCCGACCGAGCGGCATTTCTTCCCCACAGCTTCCAGGTCGACCACGCGCCCGTCCGCCCAATGGCAATGCGGCACAGCGACGATCCCCGTGTCGGGGCCGATTGCGTCAAGCACGGCTTCGGACCAGGCCGCGCCTGCATCGCGCTGGACGGTCACCACCGAACCGCCCTTTCGCCGCGCGAGGTCCTGCCAGACATAGATATTTGAGGGGAACTGGTCGGCAAGCGTGACCACTTCCTGTCCCGACCCGAACGGCAGGTTTCGTGCCGCGACGGCCAGGCCGTAGCTTACCGAAGGAACGATCGCGATCGTGTCTGCCCCTGCCCCAGTCAGGCGAGCGGCGCGCCCGCGAAAATCCTCGCAGATGGAAAAGAAGTCTGCCGGCCGATATTCCCACGGCGCCTCCTTGCGCCGCGCACCTTCGGAAATGGCCGCTGAGACCCGGTGCGAAAGCGGCGACATATAAGCGCAATTGAGATAGTGAACATCGGCAGGAATGGCGAAACGGTCGCGCTGGCATGGGATGGTTTGCATCGGGCACAGGTATCACATGCCGCGCCTTCGGCAACCGGCAAGCGCGGCTGCGCGGCAGGCGGGCACTGAGCCCCAGGACCGGCGCGAAAGGGATAGGGGAATAGGATGTCAAAAATCCTGCTGTGGATCGGAGGAATCTTCCTGGCTTTCGGGCTGGTCTTTGGCGGTATCGGCGGCTGGGTCTGGTGGAGCGACCGCGATCTGGCGAATAACGGAACGCATACCCAAGGCACTGTGATCGACCTTGCCAGCAGCCGGGATTCGGACGGCGATGTAACCTATCGTCCGGTAGTGGAATTTCTCGATGCGAGCGGCGCGCGGCAGGAATTCACCGGCAGCGTCGGCAGCAGTCCGCCTTCATTCAGCCGCGGCGAGAAGGTCGAGGTGATCTACGATCCGTGGTCGCCTGAACAGGCGATGATCGACAGTTTTACGACGCGCTATTTGCTGCCGCTTGCATTCGGCGGTTTCGGCCTGGTTTTCGGCGGGATCGGCGGCGGCTTGCTACTGGCAATGATCCGTCGACGGCAAATCGTCGCGCGGCTCAAGGCCAGCGGCTTGCCCATCCAGGCCGACTTCAAGCAATGCTATCTCGATACCTCGACCAGGGTGAATGGGCGCAGCCCCTATCGCGTAGTCGCGCAAGCGACGCATCCGGCAACAGGCAAACTCGCCAGCTTCAAGAGTGATCCGATCTGGCTCGACCTGACAACGGAACTGGAGGGGCGCACGGTCAAGGTGCTGGTCGATCCGGCACGCCCAAAGCGCCATTTCGTCGACTTGAGCGAGTGGGTCAGCGAAGATGAGGAGGCCTAACCGCCGAAGGTGAAATCCACCATGATTTCGCTGGAAATCTCTTCCAGCGCTTCCTGTGCATATTCCGGCGCGAGGCCTTCAGGCAGCGTCACATAGACCTCTGCACGGAACAGCCGTTCGCCGCCCCAGGCACCCATTTCCTCATGGCTCGAAAGGCTCTCGATATTGGCACCCAGCCGCGCGAGGATTGCAGAGACTTCACGGATAATTCCTGGCCGATCCTGCCCCACAAGCTCGAACAGCAGAACAGACTTTGCCGCGTCCGGCTCGGCGCCAGCCGGATTGATCGCGACCGTCAATCCGCTGGTATCGATCGCCCGGACCTGTTCTTCCAGCTTCGCAAGATTGGCGCTGTCGAGCTCCACCAGTACGGAGCCGACATAGAGCCCACCCAACCTGCTCAGATGACCTTCCGCCCAGTTTCCGCCCGCTGCCAGCACCGCCTCCGATAGCGCGGCGGTGAGCCCCGGTCGGTCGCTTCCGGTTACGGAAAGGACGATGCGGACAGGTCCAGCCATTGCCTCAGCCAACCACCCCGGCAGAAGCCAATACGGCCAAGGTCAGCACATCGGGCGCGATTGCCGTCATCGGAGCGATCTGGACCGGCTTTTCCATTCCGATCAGCATCGGACCAATGGTTGTAGCCCCGGCCAGTTCTCGCAGCAGCTTGGCCGAAAGATTGGCCGACTGAAGCCCCGGCATGATCAGAACATTTGCGGGCGCGGACAGGCGGCTGAACGGATAGAATTCCATCACCCTGGGATTGAGCGCGGCATCGGGCGCCATTTCGCCTTCATATTCGAAACCCGGGTTTTCCTGGTCCAGAATGGTCACCGCATCGCGAATGTTCTCGAGCCAACGGCCCGAAGGATTGCCGAAGGTCGAATAGGACAGGAAGGCCACGCGCGGCTCATGCCCCATACGGCGGGCCACGGCGGCGGTTTCCCTGGCGATATGCGCCAGATCATTCGCAGATGGGCGCTCGTTGATCGTCGTATCGGCCAGGAACACGGTGTAGTTCTTTCCGATCATGAGATGCACGCCAAATGGCACTGCATCCGGCTTCGCATCCAGCACCAGATTCACTTCGCGAACGGTCTGGGAGAAAGTCCGGGTCAGGCCGGTGATCAATGCGTCGCCATGCCCCAGCGCGACGAGCAGCGCGGAGAAGACATTGCGCTCCTGGTTGACCATCCGCCGAACATCGCGCTCTGTATAGCCGCGCCGCTGCAGCCGTGCGTAGAGATAGTCGACCATCTTCGGTACGAACTCGCAATCTGCGGAGTTCTGGATTTCGAAATCGCGCGGATTGTCGATACCCAGCATATGCATCTTGTCGGCAATCGCCTTGGTCCGGCCGACCAGAACCGGAGTGCCATAGCCGAAATCGCGGAACTGGACCGCGGCGCGCAGCACCACTTCTTCCTCGGCCTCGGCAAACACCACCCGCTTGGGATTGGCGCGCGCGATCGCATAGGTGTTGGTGAGCACGGCAGTTGTGGGGTTGAGCCGCGCCTTCAGGCTGGTGCGGTATCCCTCCATGTCCGCGATCGGTGCGAGCGCCACGCCCGAATCCATCGCCGCCTGCGCAACAGCTGAAGACACCACTTCCATCAGTCGCGGATCGAAGGGCGCAGGAATGATGTAATCGGTCCCGAACTTATGGTTCTGGCCATAGGCGGCGGCGACTTCTTCCGGCACGCGCTCGCGCGCCAGTTGAGCGATCGCCTGCGCGGCAGCCACTTTCATCTCTTCGTTGATCGCGGTTGCCTGCACATCCAGCGCGCCGCGGAAGATGAATGGGAAACCCAGCACATTGTTGACCTGGTTGGGGAAATCCGAGCGTCCCGTGGCGATAATCGCATCCGGGCGCACGGCCTTGGCTTCATCAGGCATGATCTCGGGCGTCGGGTTGGCCATGGCGAAGATGATCGGCTTGTCAGCCATCTTCGCAACCCATTCGGGCTTGAGCGCACCCGCCGCTGACAGGCCGAGGAAGATGTCGGCCCCAACGAGCGCTTCTTCCAGGCTGCGCGCATCTGTCTGCACCGCATGGGCGCTCTTCCACTGGTCGATCCCGTCACGCCCGGGATAGATCGGGCCCGAGCGGTCGCAAACGATCACATTGTCATGCGGGATACCGATGGCCTTGATTAGGGCAGTGCAGGCAAGCGCAGAGGCACCCGCTCCGTTCACCACCATGCGGCAATCCTTGAGGTCGCGCCCGGTCAGATGGACTGCATTGATGAGGCCTGCTGCGGCGATGATGGCCGTGCCATGCTGATCATCATGCATCACCGGGATCTTCATCCGTTCGCGCAGTGCCTGCTCGATAATGAAGCATTCGGGTGCCTTGATGTCTTCCAGATTGATCCCGCCAAAGCTCGGCTCCATCAGCGCCACCGCATTGATGAAAGCCTCCGGATCTTCGGTATCGAGCTCAATATCGATCGAATCGACATCGGCGAAGCGCTTGAACAGGACCGCCTTGCCTTCCATCACCGGCTTGGACGCGAGAGCCCCCAGATTGCCCATGCCCAGAATTGCCGTGCCGTTTGAGATCACCGCGACGAGGTTGGAACGGGCAGTGTATCTCGCGGCAGTCGATGGATCTTCCGCAATTGCTTCAACCGGGGCGGCAACGCCGGGCGAATAGGCCAGGCTGAGATCGCGCTGCGTTGCCATCGGCTTGGATGCAACGATCTCGATCTTACCTGGGCGAATCGTCTCATGGTAAAAGAGTGCCTCGCGGGTGGTGAAAGCGCCTGTGCGATCTTCGGCCAAGTCTAGAACCTTCCTTTACGTAAACCGAGTTGGCCCTAAACCGTGTTTTGCTCAAACGATAGGGGGAAAGGCACTGGCCTGTCTTTCCGAATCGGTCGCCCGCACGCTACGTCCCCATCGATGGCCGCAAAACCCACCCCGATGATGGAGCAATATCTCGCACTCAAGCGAGAAGCCGAGGGCTGCCTGCTGTTCTATCGCATGGGGGACTTCTTCGAGCTGTTCTTCGACGATGCGCGGGAAGCCGCCGCGATCCTCGACATTGCACTGACGGCGCGGGGCGAACATGGCGGCGAGCCGGTGCCAATGTGCGGCGTGCCGGTGCATGCGGCGGAAGGCTATCTCGCCCGGCTGATCAAGGCTGGCTGCCGAGTGGCGATCGCCGAACAGGTGGAAACGCCGGAAGAGGCAAAGCAACGCGCCAAGAGGGAAGGTACGCCAAGCTCCAAAGCGCTGGTGAAGCGCGACATCGTGCGTTTCGTAACGGCGGGCACGCTGACCGAAGAGGCGCTGCTTGAGCCGCGCCGCGCGAATCTGCTCGCCGCCGCTGTGGATGTGCGCGGAACGACGGGCATCGCGAGTTGCGATATTTCGACCGGCGCGATGGTGCTCGAGGAATGCCCGGCGGAAATGCTCGGCGCCAGCCTCGCCCGGCTGGGCGCAAGCGAAGTGGTGGTTCCCGAAGGGTGGGAGCTTGCCCCGCAAGAGGCCAGTGAACTGGCCCGCAGCCATTTCGCCAGCGACGAAGGCGAAGAACGGTTGCGCGCGATCCACGGTGTCTCCACCCTGGATGGTTTCGGCAATTTTACCCGTCCGATGCTGGCGGCGGCGGGCGGGTTGATCGCCTATCTCGACCATGCAGGGCGCGGAAAGCTGCCGCTGCTTTTGCCGCCGGCTCTGCGCACATCCGGCCAGGCCATGCTGATGGACGAAGCGACGCGCAGCAGCCTGGAAATCCTCAGCGCGCAATCGGGCGGGCGCGAAGGCAGCCTGATCGCTGCGGTCGATCGCTGCGTCACGGGCGCGGGCGCACGGCTACTGGCGGAAGATCTGGGCTCGCCCCTGCTCGACCGGGCGGCGATAGATTCGCGGCTGGCGCTGGTGCATTGGCTGCATGACGATCCGTTAAGCCGCGCGAACCTGCGCGAAAATATGCGCGCGGTGCCCGATATCGGACGTGCGTTGGGACGGCTGGTGGCTGGACGCGGTTCGCCGCGTGACCTCGGCCAAATCCGCGACGGATTGCGCGATGCGCGCAGCATTCGCGATTTTCTCGGCGACCTGTCCGATACGCCCGCACTGCTCGTCGGGCTGCTGCCGCAATTGGGCGGGCATGGCGCGCTGATCGACCTGCTGGAGCGGGCGCTGGTCACCGCCCCGCCAACCGAACGTTCGAATGGCGGATTTATAGCGGAGGGCTACGATGCTGCGCTCGACGAATTGCGCGTCATTTCAGGCAATGCCCGCCGCGCGATCGCCGCGATGGAAGCGCGCTATCGAGAAGAAACCGGCATCGCTGCGCTCAAGATCAAGCACAATGGCGTGCTCGGCTATTTCATCGAAGTTCCCAGCAAACATGCCGATGCGCTGATGGCGCCCGATAGCGGCTTTACCCACCGCCAGACCATGGCGGGCGCCGTGCGCTTCAACTCGATCGCATTGCATGAAGAGGCGACCCGCATCGCCGAAGCGGGTGGGCGCGCACTGGCCGCCGAGGAAGCGCATTTCGAGGAACTGGTTGCCGAAGTATGCGCCGCAGCCGCCCCGATCGCGGCAACTGCCGCCGCGCTCGCCCGAATCGACGTTGCAGCCAGCCATGCCGAGCGCGCATCGGAAGGCGGCTGGTGCAAGCCGCAGGTGGACGATCAGCCGATTCTCGACATTGCCGGCGGGCGGCACCCGGTGGTCGAGGCCGCGCTCGAAAAACAGGGCGAGCGATTTGTCGCGAATGATTGTTCGCTTGGCCCGCAAGATCGCCTTTGGCTGATCGGCGGCCCGAACATGGGCGGCAAATCGACCTTCCTGCGGCAAAACGCGCTGATCGTGTTGCTGGCCCAGGCGGGTAGCTTTGTTCCTGCCGAAGCGGCGCGCATCGGGCTGGTCGACCGGCTATTCAGCCGGGTTGGCGCTTCAGACAATCTTGCGCGCGGGCGCTCGACCTTCATGGTCGAAATGGTCGAGACCGCCGCGATCCTCTCACAAGCGAGCGAGCGCAGCTTCGTGATCCTCGACGAGGTGGGGCGCGGCACTTCGACCTATGACGGGCTGGCGCTGGCCTGGGCGGTGGTGGAGGCCGTCCATTCGCAGATCACCTGTCGCTGCCTGTTCGCAACGCATTATCATGAACTGGCGCGGCTGGCGGAGAGCTGCGAGTCGCTGTCGCTTCATCACGTCCGCGCACGCGAATGGAAGGGCGACCTGGTGCTGCTGCACGAATTGGCGGAAGGCGCTGCCGATCGATCATATGGCCTGGCGGTGGCCCGTCTGGCCGGGGTGCCCGATCCGGTCGTCCGAAGGGCCAAGCAAGTGCTCGACCGGCTCGAAAAAGGACGGGCGGAAACCGGCGGGATTGCGGCAGGCCTTGGCGAATTGCCGCTGTTCGCGGCTGCCGCGGCCGAGCCGGAAGACAGCGCGGACAACATCCTGGCGGATCGATTGCTGTCGATCGATGTTGACGCGCTCAGTCCGCGTGAAGCGCTTGAAATACTGTATGAACTATCGAGTGATGCCAAAGCTACGAAAAGTTAACGGACGGCACACTAACAAGACCGTCCCATGCGTATGAGCCTCTTCAGCAACTCAAAAAATGCCCTGATTTTCGGGGGGTGTATCCTGTTTGCCGCGATCGCTTTGATCGGAGAAGAGGGAGACCAGGGCGCTTTGTCCGCGACTTCCTCGCACAGCAGCCAGGCAGGTCATAATGGCGATCGCTTCGTCGCTACCGGCAAACCATCGAACAACAGTTCGCAGGCCGTTGTGGGGGCCTATCAGCCCAGCCGGGACAGCGGCTTCTCAGACGAAGACGAGCTCATGGACGAAGCCGAGGCGAGCGATCCGAAGCCTCAGGACAACACGCCGAGCGCTGGCCGCACCGTGTCGAATGGCTCAGGCAATTTCAAAAGGCCGGCGGCCCAGGTCAACGGGATGGGAATCGACGGGCCAGCTACCTAGTCGGTACCGGCTCTTCCCCGGAATAGTCGTAGAATCCGCGGCCGGTCTTACGGCCAAGCCATCCAGCTTCGACATATTTAACCAGCAGCGGCGCCGGGCGATATTTGCTGTCGCCGGTGGTGTTGTATAGCACCTTGACGATCTCCAGGCATGTATCGAGCCCGACGAAATCGGCGAGTTCCAGCGGCCCCATCGGGTGATTGAGGCCCAGCCGGCACCCCTTGTCGATATCGGCAATGCTGGCGGTCGACTGGCCCAGCACGAAGACGGCTTCGTTGATCATCGGCAGCAAGATACGATTGACCACAAAGCCAGGCTCATCCTGGCTCAACACCACCTGCTTGCCGAGGCTTTCGGCGAAGGCGGTAATCCGGTCGGTCGTTTCCTGGCTGGTCGCAAGGCCCGAGATCACTTCGATCAGTCCCATTACCGGCACAGGATTGAAAAAGTGCAGGCCGATGAAACGCTTTGGATCGGGTGAGTAATTCGCCATCCGCGTGATCGGGATCGAGCTGGTATTGCTCGCCATCACGGCATCCGCCGCTAGCACCTTGCCCGCGGCTTCGAAGATTGCCTTCTTGATATCCTCGCGTTCGGTCGCCGCTTCGATGATCAGTTCGGCTTCGCCCATCGGAACGTAGTCGCCGGCGGGAACGATCCGCGAAAGCGCCGCTTCCGCATCGGCAGCTTCGAGCTTGCCGCGCCCGACCTGTTTTGCCAGCGCCTTCTCGACCGCAGCCTTGCCCGCTTCGGCGCGAGCGAGATCGACATCGGACAGCAGCACGTGCATCCCGTGCTGAGCGATCGTTTGGGCAATGCCGCTGCCCATCTGCCCTGCACCGATAACGCCGACTTTCCGCATGACCATTCCCTTCGCAACTGCAGCAAAGCGGGCCTGTTAGCGGGGAAAGCGGGCTATGCCTAGCTGTCCCTTGGCCGGTTTGCGCCGGGAACCCAGGTCACATCGCTTGCACCATTGTCATTGAGCACACGGGCGAAGACGAAGAGATAGTCGGACAGGCGATTGATATAAGCCAGCGCAGCCGGATTCACTGGCTCGCCATCCGCCAGCGCGACAATCGCCCGCTCGGCAGCGCGCACCGCAGCGCGCGCAACATGCACTCTTGCGGCGGCTTCCGAGCCGCCCGGCAGCACAAAACTTGTCAGCGGCTCCAGCCTCTCGTTGAAGGCATCGATCGCCTGCTCAAGCCATGTGGCCTGCACGGGCACAATGCGCAGGACCATCTCGGAAGGCGTGAAATCGCCGTCTGCACATGGCGTCGCCAGATCGGCCCCCAGATCGAACAGATCGTTCTGGATACGGTACAAGGCTTCCGTATGCGGACCGGTCTCGAGATTAGCCGCGGCCAGCCCGATCGCGCTATTGGCTTCATCGACCTTGCCGATCGCTTCGATCCGCGCCGATTGCTTGCCTGTACGCGATCCATCGACAAGTCCCGTCGAGCCATCGTCGCCAGTGCGGGTATAGATCTTGTTGAGCTTTACCATTCGGCGGCAGGCGCCCGTCAGCTTGCCGCGGCGAGAATCGCCAGCGCGACCAGAACGGCAAGAAACTGGTAGAAGATGCGCGCCATCATCATCCGGTTCTGCTTGAGCTGCATTTCCCGGATATTTTCGACATCGCCGGACTCGAGATCGAGCTTGGTCGTCTTGAGGAAAGCGATGATCCCGCGAATGAGCGAAACCAGCACCATCGCCATCATTGCGACAAGTACGATGATAAGAAAAACCTTCATGCGCTCAATTTAGGCGCTTCCCAGAGAAATGCCAGCAGGAAGCACGCCGGAACGCAGCCGCTCCGCAAGCTCAATTCCGTCCATGCCCTGGTCGCGCATATCGGCAAGCGAAGGCGAATCGCGCCGCTTCGCCAGTTTGCGGCCGGCCTCATCGAGTAGCAGCTTGTGATGGTGCCAGCGCGGAACCGGGAGGTCCAGAAGCGCCTGAAGCAAGCGATGGATATGCGTCGCGGGAAATAGATCCATTCCCCGCGTGACCAGCGTCACCCCGTCCGCCGCATCGTCGAGCGTCGCCGCCAGATGATAGCTGGCGGGCTGATCCTTGCGCACCAGCACCACGTCTCCAAACTGGCGAGGATCGGCCGGCTGCTCGCCTGCCACCTCGTCGAGCCAGGTCAGCTCACCGGTCTGCGCGAGCGCCCTTTCCACGTCCAGCCTCAGCGCAGCGGGCTTCGACGGGTCAACGCTGCGCCCCTTGCAGATTCCGGGATAGACCGGCCCGTCCGGCCCCATGCGCGGATTCGCCGCCTCGATTTCCTTACGGGTGCAGACGCAGGGATAGAGCAGCCCCTGCTCAATCAATTGCCGCGCCGCCGCGTCGTAGCTCGCCAGCCGGGTCGATTGCGGTGGCACTTCCTTCCATTGGAGACCGAGCCATTCGAGATCGCGGCGGAACGTTGCGGCAAGTTCGGGCCGTGAGCGTTCCCCATCGATATCCTCGATCCGCAGCAGGAATCGTCCACCGCCATCCCGCGCCAGATCATGCGCCACGATCGCCGAATAGGCATGGCCCAGATGCAGCATTCCATTGGGGCTGGGAGCGAAACGTGTGGTGTCCATACTTGACTCAGATTCCGCTATCTCGCGCGCTGGCGTCAATCGATGCTTGTGGAAAGCCGGAATGTAACAGGCTTGACGCTTTAAGCGGCAAATGATTCTCTGGGATCAATCAGGGAGGGCACCAAGACGTGTTCAAGGCCGAACTGATAGAGAAGACCGCGCAGTTCCGCAGCGCGCAAGAGGATCCGACACGCAATCTGTCGGCCTGCCCCGCGCTGGTGCTGAATGCAGACTACACACCGCTGTCCTATTATCCGCTGAGCCTGTGGCCGTGGCAGACGGCAATCAAGGCGATATTCCTCGACCGGGTGGATATCGTCGCAAGCTATGACCGCGAGGTGCATTCGCCGTCGCTGGACATGAAGATCCCCAGCGTGATCGCGCTGCGGCAATATGTGAAGCAGAGCGAGTTTCCTGCTTTCACCCGCTTCAACCTGTTCCTGCGCGACAGCTTCCAATGCCAATATTGCGGCAGCCACGCGCATCTGACGTTCGACCATGTCATTCCGCGCCGGCTGGGCGGCAAGACGACCTGGGAGAACATCGTCACCGCCTGTGCACCCTGCAACATGAAGAAGGGCGGGCGCACGCCGCAGCAGGCGCATATGCATTTGCAGGAAAAGCCGATCCGACCAACCAGCTGGCATTTGCAACAGCGCGGACGGCTGTTCCCGCCCAACTACCTGCACGAAACCTGGCGCGATTACCTTTATTGGGACATCGAACTGGAGGAATAAGGCGGACCGGCAGCTAACGATCCAATTGCGGGCGTAGAAAATCACGCCGCTAGCGCTCAGGTTTCCACCACGCATGGGCCACCAAGATGCAACCAATTACGAACCCGCCGATGGCAATCCAGCCCGCGATGAAGGGTAGGGTTGGTGCGCAATAGTCGAAGCAAGCTTGATTTGGTCCAGTGATAGGTTCGAGACCAAAAAACTCAATAAATTGATCCCAGTATCCTCCACCCATAACCGCTGCCACAATGTACATACTGACGATCCACGATTGGATTATCGCCGCAACAGTTGCTGCCAGAAACAACAACAGCGCGATGAGGAGCCGACGATCTCGCTTCAATTTCCATCTCCCGAATGATTGCTCATAGCCTAGGGGCGGCAACGTCCGCTCTCCACCCGATTTCGGACAGTCAGGTCACAGCGGCGCGCTGGCGAAATTCCTCCCTGCGCCATTCGCCGCTTTCGAGAACTTCAGCCAGGTGACGGGCCGCTTCGGCTATATCCTCGAACCGCAGATAGGCGGGGGCGAAGCCAAGCCGCAAAATGTCGGGATCGCGGAAATCGCCAATCACGCCGCGCGCGATCAGCGCCTGGCAGATCGCAAAGGCATCATGGTGACGGAACGAGAGCTGGCTACCGCGCTCGGCGCTATCGGGCGGGCTAACGAGGTCCAGCGCAAGCCCGCGCGCAGCGACGCATGCAAGGAAGAACTCTGACAGGGCTCGCGATTTTGCGGCGAGCCTTTCGACGCCAATCTCCGCCACAAGCCCAACCCCCACTTCCAGTGCAGCCAGGCCCAGGATCGGCGATGTCCCGCATTGCAGCCGGTCGATCCCAGGTGCGGGTGCGTAATCATCGCCAAACTCGAAGGGCGCTGCATGGCCGAACCAGCCGGTCAACGGCTGATGGAGAACTGCGTGATGGCGCTCGGCAGCGAAGGCGAAGGCCGGGGCGCCCGGCCCGCCATTGAGATATTTGTAGCCGCAGCCGACTGCGAAATCGGCATGGGCTCCATTGAGATCGACCGGCAGCGCGCCGCAACTATGCGACAGATCCCACAGCACCAGCGCGCCCGCGTTATGCGCTGCTCGCGTCAGCGCCGCCATGTCGTGCACAGCGCCGGTCTTGTAATGGACATGGGTGAGCAGCAGCAGCGCCACCTCCTCGTCCAGCGCTTCCATCAGCCTGCCACGCTCCGCCAGCCGCCGCTCGGCCAGGCCTTGCCGCTCGAGCCCGGCAATCATGTAGAGATCGGTCGGGAAATTGCCCGGCTCGCTCAGCACCACCTTGCGCCCGCGGCGCATGTCGAGTGCGGCGGCAATCAGCTTGAACAGATTCACGCTGGTGCTGTCACCCGCGACCACCTCATGCTGCCCTGCCCCGATCAGCTGCGCAATCTGGCCTCCGACGCGCCGCGCAGCCCCGATCCACCCCGCATCGTTCCACGACCGGATCAGCCCCTCGCCCCATTCCTGGCGGATCACCTGCTCCATCCGGTCGGGCGTCGCCTTGGGCAGCGCGCCAAGCGAATTGCCATCGAGATAGATGACGCCTTCGGGCAGGAGGAAACGCTCGCGATACTCGCTCAGCGGGTCCGCCGCGTCCAGTTCGCGGGCACGCGCCAAGATCGCGTCAGCCATCGGCAATCTCCCTCAGGATTGCGCGGACCGGGGACGCATCGCCGCCAACGATCGGCAGCGGCAGTGCGATCAGCTCGTATCGGCCCGCGGGCACATCGTCGAGCACCAGCCCTTCCAGCACGCGCATCCCGGCATTGAGCACCGCCTTATGCGCATCCATCGTCTTCGAAGTCTGCGGATCAATCGAAGGCGCATCGGTGCCGATGAGCTTGACGCCCTGTGCCGCAAGCCATTGGATCGTCTCCGCCGCTATCGCCGTGAAATCTTCGCGCCAGCGATCATGCGGGAAGCTGTCAAAGGTGCGCAGCAGCACGCGGTCGACCGAACGGATCGCGGGCAAGTCGCCCACTCTGACCGCACCCTTGGCACGGCGTGCATCGACCACCAGACATTCGCCGAGATAGGGCTCGAGATCGACCGAGGCTATATCGGGCGCGCCGGCCTCGTAATGCAGCGGCGCATCGGCGTGTGCCCCCGAATGGGTCGAGAGAGTCAGCGCGGAGACATTGACCGGCGAACCTTCATCCATCTGCCAGGTCCGGGCCTGCTGGAACGCGGTATCGCCCGGCCAAACGGGCAGATCGGGCCGCAGGGGCTGCGAGATATCCCAAATGCGCCGCCCGTTCACATTCGCGCTCATCAGATCGCGGTCCGCACGCTGAGAAGTTCAGGGAAGAAGGCCTGCTTCAGCACGCCCGCCAGATAGGGCACGCCAGGCGTGCCACCTGTGCCGCGCTTGAATCCGATAATCCGCTCGACAGTCTTGAGATGGCCGAAGCGCCAGCGCTGGAAATGATATTCGAGATCGACCAGCTTTTCGGCCAGCTCATAGAGATCCCAATGCTGGTTGGGATGGCTGTAGATTTCCGCCCATGCCGCCTCGACCGACGGAGCATGGCTATACGGTTCCTCGACATTGCGAGACAGAACATCGGCATCGATGGCAAAGCCGCGCCGCGCCAGCAGGCGCACCGCTTCATCGTAAATGCTTGGCCGCGCCGCCTCCTTACGCAGTGCCTCCACCACTTCGGGCGTGGCCTCGTGAATCGCGATCATGTCGGGATTGCGACTGCCCAGCGCGAATTCCATCATCCGATATTGCGCCGACTGGAAACCGCTGGAACGGCCCAGATGCGGGCGGATCGTCGAATAATCATGCGGCGTCATCGTGCTCAGCACATCCCAGCTCTGGATCAGCTGCTCCTGCGCTCGCGCCACGCGCGACAGCATCTTGAAGGCGGGTCGCAAGTCGTCGGCTATAATATGATCGCGCGCTTCGGTCAGTTCGTGCAGGCACAGTTTGAGCCACAGCTCGCTGGCCTGATGGACGATGATGAACAGCATCTCGTCATGCGCAGGCGATGTGGGATGCTGTGCCGACAGGATCCGGTCGAGATCGAGATAGCTCGAATAGGTAACTTCGCTGGCCATGCCCGAGCCCTACCGCAAGCTAGTCTCAAATGAAACTAGGGTCGGACTTCACTACCCCTCGATCACACGGGTAGCGGGGTGATGCTTGTCGAGATGCTTCTTGATAACCCTGAGGTTGCGCGTATTCGAACGAAACAGAAGGTCTGCCGCATCGCCCACCAGCGGGACGAAGCCCAATGCACTGTCGAAGGCGACATTACCCGCCATGCGCCACAGCTTCCATTTAGGCAGGCCGAGATTGCGCGCTTCCCAGACGATATAGGCGCCCATCGCAGCCGTAAGAACGTCCCCCAGCACCGGCACCAGGCCCACAATCGCGTCGAGCCCGATCGGAAAATTGATCCCGGGGATACGGAGGCTGCGTTCAAGCAGCAATTCCATCGCTTCCACCCGCTGGCGGATGGATTGGGGATCGGTGCCTGTCGGCAAGCTCAACCCGACGGGCCGCGGACGTTGCGAATTCTGCATAGGCTCCTCTCATCAGGCCGAGGAGCACGCGACGGCTATGCCCCCATATACGTATTGACAGGCAAGTGCTGAATGACGCCTGACCCCGGAGTCGGGATACCTATTTGGGGATCTCTGAGAGCGGGAACAAGGGATGCATCCCCCACTGATTGTCCTGGTACCCGGCGATGGAGCCGCGCACCAGAGCCCAGCGAATGGGAGCGCCGAAAGGAATGTAGACATGTGCGTCCTGCATCTTGATCTCGGCCTGAGCGAGCAAGGTCGCCTTTTCCTCGGGATCCGTAACCGCGAGTGACTTCTCCACCAGTTCGTCGGCTTCCTGGGAACAGGGACCGATACGAATCCCGCAATTGAACTGGTTGAGGAACCAGCGCGGCGATGCGAAACGGGCGACGCGATCGTGCAGCTCGAGCCCGGCGCCCTGTCCTGGCCGGACCAGCCGCGCGCTTACTCCAATGGTTTGCCAGGCCCGCGAAAGCTGCTCGAACAGAATCTCGCTGCCCGGCCCTTCCGGCATGCCCACCGCGACTACGGGTTGTTCGCCGCTTGAAGCAGTCCAATCCGCAACGCGCCGGCGAGCGGTTGCCCTGCGCATCTCAATCGGTTGATCCATCCAGGCAAGCCTCTCAGGCACAATGTCGCCCCACATCTCCGAAGGTACGATGCCGGTGGACGCCCGCCAGCCGCCGATGTTGAAGGGCTGCATCAGCTCTTCCCGGTCGATCGCCATCGACAAGGCTTCGCGCAACTTCGGGTCGGCCAGCAGCCCGCTTTCAGTGCGCACGACCAGCCCCATCTGCCCAAGCGTGGCATCGAGGCGTACCGTCCCGCGCGACAGCGGGCCAGTGTCCGCCAAGGTCAGATTCGCCAGCCTGCCGTTGAGCACGAGATCGACGTCGCCCGCGGCGAATGCCTCGGCCGCAGCAGCGGCGGGAAGCGCGCGCAGGCGCACCGGCCGCGACTGGTCTTCCCAGCCCTCCCGCTCGGGCAGACCGCGCGCTTCGGGAGGCATCGCAGCAAGCAAGGCGATGTCACTGTCATCCTCGCGCTCCATCGCCATCGGCCCGGCTCCGGTTCCGTCCTTGACGAGGCCCATCTCCGGCTGCGCAAGCAAGCGCATGAAATCGGGCATCTGGCTGGTCAGCCGAATTTCGACAACGCGACCCGTCATTGCCCGCACGTCGTCAATCTTGGCCAGATCGAGACCCATGGACGTGCCGTCCAGTCGGCGCAGATTATCGAGCAGCTCCAACCGGACCCCGTTGGCAGTGATCGCGTCGCCATTGGGCCATTGGCTATTCCTCAGGCGGAAAATGTAGCTCAGCCCATCGTCGGTTACGATCCAGCGTTCGGCGATGGCCGGCACGATCTGGCCGCTCTGGTCGATCGCCACCAATCCTTCGGTTGTGGCGCCACGCAGATGCTGTGCAGCAGCGGACAGGCGGACCCCCTGCTGGAACAGGCTGGCCGGTTCGCCCACGATCGCGACTTCGACCGGACCGCGCGGCCCGGACGGGCCGCATCCACCCAGGGCCAGGACCAGGCAAAGGAGGTAGCAGAATCGCATCGCGCTGCCCTGATAGGCAGAAGCCGCGATTGCGGCCAGCATGGATTGCAACTGGTTGGCGGCACGCGACACACTTCGGCCGGAGCACGCTTGCCCCTGGACGACGCGGCTCTAGCCGATATGCGGCGGTGGACGGCGGGTAATGGGGCCCTCGGATGCTTGCCCCTCTCCCATCCCGTCAGTCAGATTTCTGGCCAGCTCGCCATCGAGCTCGTCGTCGAATGCCACGCCAAACCGGTCGTCCTGAATCCAGGCGACATGCCCGACGATTGGATCTATCTCGGAGAACTTCACAGTAATACGCGAACCGCGCACGACACGCACGCTGCCTTCGCCCATCATTCCCGCCGGGGAAAGGTTCCGCACACGAATACGCTCAACCCGGTCGCCATTCTCGACCTGAACATCGGCAAAGACGAACAGGTTCTCGCGGGAATGAATGCGTGCGTCGACGCCAGTCACCATTGCTCCAGACCCTCCACGGGCTCGCATTAACCTTTCACGCGCCCGCAATGCGGGCGGATCATGAGGGCATTAATCACAAGATGCTAAGGAAGCTTTAAGCAAGAAGCACGGCCGACCGATACTGCACGGCAGCAATCGAGTAGACAGCCGGCAATCAATCGTCGCGCGAGATCTTTTCGCGCCGCTCGTGCGCCTCCTGCGCTTCGACAGTCATCGTTGCAACCGGTCGCGCGATCAGGCGCTTGATGCCGATCGGATCGCCCGTGACTTCGCAAAAACCGTATTCGCCCGCGTCGATACGGCGCAAGGCCGCATCAATCTTCGAAATCAGCTTGCGTTGGCGATCGCGTGTGCGAAGCTCGATGCCCCAATCGGTCTCGCTCGAAGCACGATCGTTGAGATCGGGTTCGCGGATTGGGCCATCCTGCAAGGACTGCAGTGTCTGGCCGGCGGCAACATGGATGGTCCGCTTCCATTCGAGCAGGAGCATACGGAAATAGTTCCGCTGATCCTCATTCATATAGGGCTCGTCCTCGCTCGGAACATAGTCCGGCGAAAGGGCGCGCTTGGCCTCTTCAAGTATGTCGGTTTCTTTGGATGCTTTCGCGGCCATGTGGTCCTCTCGAGTCCGTCCCTCTCCCCAGAAAGACTGACAAATCACTTTGCCGTGGGGTATCTCCCGCGGCTCGGTCCCTACCCCTTGGGCGGGCCTATAGTGCCCGCCCATAGGCGGCACAAGCGCGTTTTGTAGCAATTGAAATTTTACACCCAATGAACTGCGATTCCGGTCTTGCTTGAAGGGAATGGTGAACAAATTTCCCATCCGCGTTAACCATTTGTTGAGCATGTTCTGGCGAGTTCACGGTCAGGCGGAACACCGGGGGAGGTGGTCCGCAACCGAAAGGGGGCCAGAAATGGAACTTAAGGGTGTTGATGGTGGCGCTGCCACAGAACTGATGAAAACTCCGGCTAGCCTGCTGGTGGCAAAATGCCTGGCAGCAGCGGCACAGGGCGATGTCTCCGCCTATTTCGATCTTGGCGTTGCTTTCTCGACCGGCAGCCACGGCGCCGAATGCGACCTGATCGAGGCGCACAAATGGTTCAACCTCGCCGCTTCGAAGGGGCATGAGGAAGCATCATGGTGCCGCGCCGATGTCTCCGACGAAATGACCGCACGCGAAATCGCCGAAGCTCAGCGCCGCGCGCGCCAATGGCTGATCGAGGAAGATCGTCGCGCAGCCTGAAGCAAGGCGCCTAACCTTTTCGGAAAGGCGTCCGCTCGTCGAGGTAGATCTGATCGGTCGCCACGCCTGCGCGCTCCCGCTCGAGATAATCGGCGATGGCGCGCCTGAAGCCCGGATCGGCGATCCAATGCGCCGACCAGGTCTTGACCGGTTCATAACCCCGCGCGAGCTTGTGCCCGCCCTGGGCACCGGCTTCGACCCGTTTGAGACCACGCTCGATCGCGATATCGATCGCCTGATAGTAACATAGCTCGAAATGCAGAAAGCGCTTGTCGCGCGTGCAGCCCCAATAGCGGCCATAGAGCGCTTCATCGCCTGCGAAGTTAAGCGCGCCGGCAATCGGCTCCCCATCCATCAGCGCCAGCAACAGGACGATCCGGTCCGCCATGCGTTCGCCGAACAGAGTGAAGGCATCGCGCGTCAAATAGGGTGTGCCCCATTTCCGCGCGCCGGTATCCTGGTAGAAGATCCAGAAGGCATCCCAATGCTCGGGCCGGATATTCGCGCCTGACAACCGCACGATATCGACCCCTTCCTGCGCGGCGGCCCGCTCCTTCTTCAGGTTCTTGCGTTTGCGCGAGGAAAGCTCCCCCAGGAAATCCTCGAAGCTCGCATATTCACGGTTCTCCCAGTGAAACTGGATGTCGCTGCGCATGAGCCAGCCGGCATCTTCGAACAGATGCAACTGCGCCGGCTCGATAAAGGTCGCATGGGCGGAGGAGAGATTGTTCTGCAAGCAGACCGCCTCCGCCCCTTTCAGGATATGCGGAGCGAGGCTTTCGTCGCTCAGCAGCAGGCGCGGTCCATTGGCCGGGGTAAAGGGCGCGGCGATCTGCAGCTTGGGATAGTAGCGCCCCCCGGCCCGTTCCAGTGCATCCGCCCAGGCATGGTCGAACACATATTCGCCCTGGCTGTGCCCCTTGGCATAGGCAGGCATGGCAGCGAGCAAGCGGTCTTCGCCGTCCATGATCGCAATCGGCACCGGTTCCCAGCCAGTGCCCGGGCCAACACTGCCGGATTCCTCCAGCGCAGTGAGGAATTCGTGGCTGACGAAGGGATTGCGGTTTCCGCCCAGCGCGTTCCATTGCTCCGCATCGAAACTGCCGACCGAAGGCGCGAGTCTTACCGTGAGCTCGCTCTCGCTCACGCCAGTCCTTCTCCTTCGCTTATAAGGGCGTCGGCATGTCGCAACGCGCGTGCGCGGGCTTCGGGCGAATTGACCGTCCAGGTCAGGATCGGAAGACCCCTCGCCCGCAGCCCCTCCACCCAGCGATTGGGCAGCGCAGCGATGTGGTAGGCCAGGAAATCGGGCCTCGCGATCCAGAATGCCAGCCGCCGTTGCCATGCCTTTTGCGTGTGGCCATGCTTATCCTCGCGCATCACCAGTCCGCAGGACGTATCGGGTGCATTGCGCCGGAACCAGCGCGCGACGCGGGGATCGAAGCTCATCACAGCCACATCGCCAGGATAGCCAGCGAGCGCCGCATCGACCAGCTTGCAGCTCCGCACGACATCATAGCCTGGCTTCGACTTGATCTCGATCAGCAGTGGAACCCGGCCCGCAATCAGCGCGAGCAATTCGGCCAGCGTGGCTATCCGTTCCTCGCAGCCGCGATAGCGGATCTGCTGCAGCTCATGCCTGCTGTGCTGCTCAAATTCGCCCTTCGCATTGGTCAGCCGGCCAAGCTCCCAATCATGGAACACCATCGGCCAGTCATCTGCGCTGCGCTGGATATCGCATTCGATCCCCATCCCGCGCTCTATCGCCAGCCGCGCACCCAGCAGTGAATTTTCAGGCACGCCCGAGCTGTGCAGGCCGCGATGGGCATATTCCCATTGCGTCAGCCAGGCGGGAGCTTCGCGCTTACTCACCAGAGATGGCGACCACCGCATCGACTTCGACCGCAGCGCCCAGCGGCAGCGCAGGCACGCCCACCGCAGCGCGGGCATGCTTGCCCGCATCGCCGAACACTTCCATCATCAGGTCGGAGGCACCGTTCACCACCTTGGGCTGATCGGTGAAGTCTGCTGCCGAATTGACGAAGCCGCCCAGTTTCACGATCCGTTTTACCCGGTCGAGCGATCCCAGCGCCGCCTCGAGCTGCGCCAGGATCATCAACCCGCAGGCGCGCGCAGCCGCCGTACCGTCTTCCAGCGAAACATCCTGGCCCAATCGGCCGGTTACGAGCTCGCCATCGACGAAAGGGAGCTGGCCTGAGACATGCGCGAATCCGCCTTCGACCACCACCGGGACATAACTTGCAACCGGAGCCGCAGCCTTGGGCAAGGCAATACCCAGTTCCTGCAAACGCGCGTCAATTGTCATCTTGGATCCTTTTCCAGTTCTTCGAGCAGCCAGGGCAGCGCCTCGGCCCAATTATCTATCCGTGCATGGGCATGGCCCGCTTCATGCGCGCAATCGATCTTGCCGGAGATCATCGGCTCCCCGCACAAATGCAACCGGCTGGTGCCGGGAACCGTCTCGGCTGCCGACTGGTGATGCTGCGCCAGATCGTCGATGAAAATCGCCTTCGACGGAGAGAACTCCTCGATGATGGCCTTGAGCGCCGGCCCCTTCGGCCCCTGATTGGTGAAGACGCGCGCATGAACGCCATAGGCGGCAAGCTGCTCTGCCCGTCGCTTCTGCCGCTCGTCATTGAGATTGGTGAGAATCACCACGTCGGCAACTTCGGCCAGCCGGTTGATCCCTTCAACCGCGCCCTTGATCGGCAACTGCCGGTGCATTTCCGTGTCGAAGAAGCCGCCCAGCATTCGCCAGATATCTTCCTGCGGCAGCGGCTCGCCGCTATCCGCCCAACGCATGGCGGTGGCGAAATTGTTGCCTTCCAGCCTGAAGGTGACGCCCTGGCTTTCTTCCAGCCATTCCTTGAAATGCGCCACCATATGCAGCAGCACTTCGTCGCAATCGCTCACGATCAGCGGGCGGCTCATCGCACCAACTCCCGCGCTGCCCCGGCAAGTTCTTCCGGTGTTACCGCCAGCGCTTCCGCGCAGCGCAGCAAGTCAGGCTCGTGATTGGCCAGGAACTCCAGAACGCTTGATTGCATCGCCGCCTCGCCCAGCCCCGCCCGCAGCGAATCGGGATCGAGCCCGGTCAGCGACAGGAAGCGCATGGCGCGGTCCTCATCCTCCAGCACCCAGCCGAGCGCAGCCAGCGCCAGCGTGGCGGGATCGGGGGATTCGGGTGAATTGCGAATTGTAGCGGGCATTGCGTTAATCTAGTTAAGCAGGATCAAAGGGAGTTCCAGTGGCAGTGGCAAAGAGAATCCTGGTTGTCGAGGATAACGACCTCAACCGGAAATTGTTCTGCGACGTGCTGAAAGCCAACGGCTTCGAGGTTGAGCCGGAAGCTGACGGCGAACAGGCACTGGACACGGCGCGCCGGGTCGATCCCGATCTTATCATCATGGACATCCAATTGCCCAATATTTCGGGCGTGGATCTGATCGAGCAAGCCAAGCAGGATCTCCAATTGCAGGCCATTCCGGTACTGGCCGTGACGGCCTATGCCGGAAAAGGCGATGAGGAACGCATTCGCGATGCAGGCGCCGCGGGCTATCTGGCGAAGCCGGTTTCGATCGTGCCCTTCATGAATGCGGTGAAAGATTTGCTGCCGGGATAGGCCGCACTGCCTCAGACCGGCTCATCAGCCGAGCAGGGCGAACTCGGCGGCATAGATCGCCATCGTCACGAACAAGCCGGCGATGAAAATGCGATAGGCGATACCCAGGAAGCGGTACTTGCGGCGCTGCAGAACCTGCCCGTTCTGGTAGATATCGTGCAGCATGGCACGAAACACCGTCTCGTCCTGCTCCAGCTCGTGCAACACATCGGCCTGCCATTCTTCCTCATCGAGATCGGAGAAATGCCCGAAAAACAGCTTGTTGGGCTTGAATGTGCCAGGGCGCGGTTTCTTGATCGAAGGCAGCACCGCGATCACCGCGCACAGCGAACTGAGAAAGGCCGAGAATGCCAGGACAATCATCGCCCAGGAAAGCTCACCCACCAGCGCGCGGCTGACCGTGAGCGAAAAGACCAGGAAAGTCGCGCCCATCAGGATCGACGCCTTCTGATCGGCCATTTGCGAAAGTTTGAGCGTGTTGAGCTGAACCGTGCGCACCAGGTGAATGGCGTGCTGCGAATAGGATGGCGGTGCCTGCACCGCATCCTGCCTCACGTCCATTCTCTCCGGATCGTCCGCCACTCGTTCCCCTAACGCTGCGCCTGGTTCGAATTGCCCGATTAAGGCTGGATGCAGGATTGCCAGCGCTTTGCAAACTTGACAAGCAGGGGGAAGAGCCGCTTTTCCGCCGTATTCGCGTGGCAGGCGCCGCGCCAACACAACAAAAGGGTAATTTCACTCATGGATCGTGCCGAAGTCGACCAGCGCATTCGTTCGCAGATCGAACCCTTCAACAAGAAGGAAATCGAGATCAAGGAAGAGACGACCTTCGCCAACGATCTCGAATTCGACAGCCTCACGGTGATGGACTTTGTCGCCGCTATCGAGGACGAGTTCGACATTATCATCAGCATGAACCAGCAGGCCGAAATCGAGAATTACGGCCAGCTCGTGGATGCGGTCGCCAAGCTACAGGGTGAATAATGAGCGATAATGCCGCAGGCGGAGATCTGTTCTCCAAGTTCGACGAGCTGATCCAGATGCGCGAGGGGCTGCTCGCGAGCGGGGTCGAGGACCCCTTCAATCTGGTAATGGAGAAAGTGCTCTCGCCCACCCGCGCAATCTGCAACGGGCGCGACACCATCCTGCTCGGCACCTACAACTACATGGGCATGACCTTCGATCCCGACGTGATCGAAGCGGGCGAACAGGCTCTGGAGAATTTCGGCAGCGGGACCACCGGCAGCCGCGTTTTGAATGGCACGTACCAAGGCCATAAGGAATGCGAGGAAGCGCTTAAGGAATTTTACGCCATGGACCACGCCATGGTGTTCTCGACCGGATACCAGGCCAACCTTGGAATCATCTCCACAATCGCGGGCAAGGGCGACTATGTCGTGCTCGACATCGATAGCCACGCTTCGATCTGGGATGGCTGCGCGATGGGCAATGCCGAAATCGTGCCGTTCAAGCACAATGATATCGAAGCGATGGAGAAGCGCCTGCGCCGCATCCCGGAAGGTGCCGGCAAGCTGGTCGTGCTCGAAGGCGTCTATTCGATGCTGGGCGATGTCGCTCCACTGAAAGAGATGATCGCGGTCGCCAAGAAATATGGTGCCATGGTGCTGGTCGACGAAGCGCATTCGATGGGCTTTATCGGCGAACATGGCCGCGGGGTGGCCGAAGATCAGGGCGTGATCGACGATGTCGACTTCATCATCGGCACCTTTTCCAAGAGTGTCGGTACGGTCGGTGGATTCTGCGTTTCCAACCATCCCAAGTTCGAGATCATGCGGCTGGTCTGCCGCCCCTATGTCTTCACGGCCTCATTGCCGCCTTCGGTTGTGGCGACCGCCGCAACTTCGATCCGCAAGCTGATGCACGGATCGAACAAGCGCGCGCATCTGTGGGAAAACTCCAAGCGTCTCCATTCCGGCCTGACCGAGCTTGGCTTCGAGCTCGGCACTTCCGAGCCGCAAAGCGCGATCGTGGCGGTCATCATGCCCGATCTGGAGCGCGGGGCAGCGATGTGGGAAGCGCTGCTGCACGAAGGGCTCTACGTCAATCTTGCGCGACCGCCGGCAACGCCCGCCAATATGACACTGCTGCGCTGCTCGCTCTGTGCCGAGCATAGCGCCGAGGAAGTCGAAACCATCCTCGGCATGTTCGAACGCGCGGGGAAGGCAGTGGGAATTATTTAGCTTCGCTCTGCATGACAGCCGGTGCTCCCGCCGACAAGCACGCCTCGCTTGCCGGTTCCGAGTCGCCGCCCAACAGCATGATCGCGGCAAAACCGCCGACCACAAGCACGACGAAGCCTACCGTTACCAGGCCGAGATATTTGTCGATGAAGGCCTTGATCGGCGCACCGAAGACGCGGAACAGCACGCCCACGATCATGAAGCTGACCGAGCGCGAAAGGAGGCTGGCGATCAGGAACAGCCACAGCGGCAGATGCACGAAACCGGAGGTGATGGTCAGCAGCTTGAACGGGATCGGCGTGACCCCCTTGGCAACGAAGACGGAAAACACTGCCCACGGTTCCTGCCGCAGGTAGCATTGCGCAACGGGGAAGCTTTCCTCCATTCCCAGCAGGCCAATCAGCCAGTCGCCGAGAAGATCGTAGAGCCCCCAGCCGATCGCATAGCCCAGGAACCCGCCCGCGACCGAAGCCAGTGTCGCGATCATGGCAAAGCGCACCGCTTTCTTCGGTTCGGCCAGGCACATGATGCCAAGCAGCGGGTGCGGCGGGATCGGGAAGAAGCTCGCTTCGATGAAAGCGAACAGCGCCAGCCACCATTCGGCATGCGGATGCGCCGCCTTCTCCAGCGTCCAGATGTAAAGCTTGCGCAGCATGTCTGTGAAATTCCTCGCGCGTCCCGGGTCAGCGGGGATTAGGCGAGCGGGAGTCACCGTGCAACCTTCAATCAATCTAACCTATTTGGCACTTTTCTATTGACATCGTAACGCTGTTTAGGTACATAACAGGAACATCGCGATAGTGTGATTCGCCAGCAGGGCGGCCCATTCTCCGACAGACGGGGATCGGCCGCCCTTTTGCGTTTCGCGCTCCACGCGCAGCAAGGAATCCAGCCCATGCCGCAATCCCGCAACAAGCGAACCAAGATCAAACGGCAACTCAAGACCGGCGAGAAAGACGGATTGAACCGCCATTGGCGCGGCTTGTTTCTCGATTGCCTCGCCGAAACCTCCAATGTGAGCGAAGCCGCCAAGCGCGCGGGCATCAATCCCAGCCGCGCCTACAAGGTACGCCGCGAAGAGGAGGATTTCGCTCGCCAGTGGCACGCCGCGCTGGTCGAGGGATACCAGCATCTCGAGCTGGAGCTGCTCGCCCGTCTACGCGCTGGCGAGCCGAAAGACGGCCCCAAACATGACAATGGCGCGGCGCTGCGACTGCTCGCCTTGCATCGCGATACGATGGCGCAGGAACACGCTCAGCGACGCAACATGGACGCGGCCAGGGCCCGCGCAATCATCGACGCCAAGCTGGAGGAACTTCGCCAGCGCGTGCTCGCCAAGCGCGAAGCGGAAGGACAGACGATCCAGTGACGGAACCCGAAGCGCCGGGCGAGGTCGGCTATGATTTCATGGGTGAAGTCGATGCGGTAGCGCGCGCACCAGCGATCGCCGACATGCCACGAGACGAGGCACAACTCGCGGCAGTCCACTGGAGCGAATATTTCCGGGTTCACGCCCACGATGGGCAGATCCCGCCCCAGGGCGATTGGCAGGTGTGGATGGTGATGGGCGGGCGCGGCTTCGGCAAGACTCGCGCCGGGGCCGAATGGACCCGCCAGATCGCCGAAAGCGACGGCTTCGCACGCATTGCACTGGTCGGCGCATCGCTTGGCGAAGCGCGCAGTGTGATGGTCGAAGGCGAAAGCGGGCTGATTGCCTGCTCCCCGCCCGATCAACGCCCGATCTTCGAGCCTTCGCTCCACCGGCTGCGCTGGCCGAACGGAGCACAGGCATTTCTCTATTCGGCGGCCGAGCCGGAAAGCCTGCGAGGCCCTCAACATAGCCATGCCTGGTGCGACGAGCTGGGCAAGTGGCCCCAGGCCCATGAGCGGGCCACGCGATGCTGGGACAACCTCCTGCTCGGGCTGAGGCTGGGCAAGGATCAGCGGATCGTCGCCACCACCACGCCGCGCAACACCGCGTTGATGCGACGCCTGATGTCCAACCCGGCGACCGTGGTGACCGGTGGTGCATCGCGGGCCAATGCCGCCAATTTGCCGGACAGCTTCCTCACCGCAATGGCGCGGGAGTTCGGCGACACACTGCTTGCCAGGCAGGAACTGGGCGGCGAACTGATCGAGGAGATCGAAGGCGCGTTATGGAGCCGGACCTTGCTCGAGCGCTGCCGCGTGGCGCTCGCTCCACCGCTTGTCCGGGTGGTGGTCGGGGTCGACCCGCCTGCCTCCACTCACGGCGATGCCTGCGGGATCGTGGTTTGCGGACTGGCAGAGGACGGAAGCGGATGCGTGCTGGCCGATTGTTCGATTGAGCGCGCAAGCCCCGAAGGCTGGGCGCGCGCGGTCGCTACCGCAGCCGGAAACTGGCAGGCCGACCGCGTGATTGCCGAGGCCAATCAGGGCGGCGCGATGGTCGAAAGCGTGCTGCGCGCCGCAGACTATTCGATGCCGGTCACGCTAGTGCACGCCAGCCGCGGCAAGGCAGCAAGAGCAGAGCCGGTCGCGGCGCTCTACGAAGCCGGGCGTGTGCGCCATGCGGGCATGTTCCCGAAGCTGGAGGACCAGCTTTGCGGAATGATGGCCGGCGGTGGCTACGAAGGGCCGGGCCGCTCGCCCGATCGCGCCGATGCGCTGGTCTGGGCGCTGAGTGAGTTGATGCTCCATCGCCGCGCCACCCCGCGCGTCACGAATATTTGATCCATATAGAGGAGTTTCCATGTCCTTCCTCACAACGCTCGCTTCCGCCTTCAAGGGCGGGGGCGAAAGCCGCGTGCCGCTTGCGCGCGGTTTCGTCTCTCCCTGGGCGCTGGCCTTCGATCAATCGGGCGGCAGCAGGCCGTTCGATTATGGCGAAGCGATCCGCAGCGGCTTCCTCGCCAACCCTATCGCGCAACGCGCCGTCCGCATTGTCGCCGAAAGCATCGGGCGGGCGCCGCTGAGCGTGAGCGACGAGCGGCTCGGCGCATTGGTCAAGGCCACCAGCGCGGGCCAGCCGCTGCTCGAAACGCTGGCCGCGCATCTGCTCCTGCACGGCAATGGCTATGTCCAGCTGGTCAAGGATGGCAGCGGCACCCCGGTCGAGCTGTTCGCCTTGCGGCCCGAACGCGTGAATGTCGTCGCCGGGCCGGATGGCTGGCCCTGCGCCTATGAGTACCGCCTCGCCACGCAGGTCCTGACCATCGGGCTTGAAGACGAGAACGGCTGGCCCGAGCTCATCCATATCAAGGCCATGCACCCGGCAGACGATCACTATGGCGCGGGCACACTCGCCGCGGCCAATCAGGCAATCGCGATCCACAATGCGGCCTCGAACTGGAACCGTTCGCTGCTTGAGAATGCCGCGCGGCCATCGGGCGCGCTGGTTTATGATGCAGGGGACGGGTCCGGCCTTACCGCCGACCAGTTCGAACGATTGAAGTCGGAACTCGCCGCAGCCTTCGCCGGGCAAGGCAATGCCGGGCGGCCGATGCTGCTCGACGGCGGGCTCAAATGGCAGTCGATGGCGCTCAGCCCGGCAGACATGGATTTTGCCGAGCTCAAAAGCGCCGCGGCGCGCGACATCGCGCTCGCCTTCGGCGTACCGCCCATGCTGCTCGGCCTGCCGGGCGACAACACCTATGCCAATTACCGCGAGGCCAACCGCGCGCTGTGGCGGCTGACGCTGCTGCCGCTGGCGGACAAGCTGCTCTCCGCACTGTGTGAAGGGCTGGCCCCGTGGTTCCCCGATGCGCGGCTCTCGGTCGATCTCGATCAGGTCACTGCGCTGTCGGAAGACCGAGAGCGGCTGTGGAAGCAGGTCTCCGAAGCCGAATTCCTCAGCGAAAGCGAAAAGCGGGCCATGCTTGGCCTTGATGCGAAAGGAGCGCGCGCATGAACCGCGAGGAACTGCTTGCCCGGCTGATGGCGCAGGCTGCCAGTGAAGGCGGAGAACTCGTCACGCTACGCGCGATCGTGGAAGAGACGAGCGAACTCACCGCCAATCGCGTTCTGCGCCATTTGGGCCTGTCCGATGCCGATGCGCAGGACGATCTCGACGAGCTGCGCGAACTGCTCGGCGCCTGGCGCGATGCCAAGAAGAGTGCGTGGAAGGCGCTGGTCGACTGGACCGTGCGTGGGCTACTCGCTCTGCTGCTGATCGGCATTGCGGTGAAGCTCGGCGCTGCGGAGCTGCTACGGTGATCCTTCGACAGGCTCAGGACGGGGCCTTGCGCTTCGCCGGATATGCCGCGCTGTTCGACCGGCCCGATGGCGCGCGCGACACGATCCTTCCCGGCGCATTCATCCGTACCCTGGCGGCACGGAGAGAACCGCTGCCGCTCTATTGGCAGCATCGCCCGGATCTCCGGGCAGGCCCAGAAAGAGTTCTTCGTAAACGAAGGACTCGCCATCATGGATGCCTTGCTGCATCCGGTCGTAGAGGGCGTGCAGACGACCCCTCCAAATACCCCCGCCGATGGTGAAATGTGGATCGTGGCAACTCCGGGCCAGGCCGAGTGGACGGGGCAGGACGATAATCTGGCTTTCTTCCATGGGAGCGAATGGCGTTTCATTGTCCCGTATGATGGATTTCGCGCCTATAACCGCAGCCTGGGCAGGATCGACTTGTTCATCGGACAGTGGAGCAGCCTGAATGAACCTCAACCGCCGAGCGGCGGAGTGGTCGTCGACACGGAAGCGCGCGCCTCAATCGCCGAAATCCTCGCCGCGTTGAGTGCAGCAGGAGTTTTTTCCCAGAATTAACGGAACGTTGGTCACTTCTTGCTGTTTAGGTAGATGTTCTGTCCAATTCCTGCTGTCAGGATGCAAATCGAGACCAGATAGAGGCTTATTTGCAACAGTTTGGGCAGAATGTCTGCTTGCCACCGCCAAGTGGAAAAGTTAGAAAGCTGGCGGTGGCTCCAGTTCGCTAAGAAGGGGATTAAAGTAATGCGCAAACTCGTCATAGGAATGGCGATGGCTTCGACGGCGCTTGCGACGCCGGCTCTCGCCCGCGACGACCAGTGGTACGTCGGGGTTGAAGGCGGTGTCATGCTCGTCGAAGATCTTGATGTCGATATCGATCTCAACGGTACAGCTGGTCAGGCTCAACTTGATCACGACACCGGCTATGATTTCGGTGGCACGGTTGGTTACGACTTCGGAGCGTTCCGCCTCGAAGCTGAAGCCAGCTATCGTCAAGCTGACCTCGACTCTGTCAACCTTGGAACAGTAGGCCTGCCTTTGGGAACCGCAGCAAACCGTTTTGGCGGTGGAACTGTTGAGGCCAATGGCAAGACAGATGCGCTGAGCTTCATGCTCAACGGCCTGCTTGACTTTGGCCCCGATGATGGCCTGCAGGGCTTTGTCGGTGGTGGTGTTGGCGTTGCCCGCACCGAGCTTCAGGGCACGATTTTCTCGAACGGCGTCAATGCGTTCGATGATTCGGACACCGGTTTTGCGTGGCAAGCTCTTGCTGGTGTGCGCGCGCCGATTTCCGACAATTGGGACGTTGGTTTGAAGTATCGTTACTTCAACGCGCCCAATGTGAAGATCGTCGACGCTGGCGGTGCTGGTCTTGAAACCGACTTCAAGAGCCACTCGATCCTCGGCACGCTGACCTACAACTTTGGTGGCGAGGCACCCCCTCCGCCGCCTCCGCCGCCGCCGCCGCCTCCGCCGCCTCCACCTCCGCCGCCTCCGCCGCCGCCTCCGCCGCCGGCACCGGTTTGCAACACGGGTCCCTACATCGTGTTCTTCAACTGGGATGAGTCGGACATTACGCCGGAAGCTGCGACGATCCTCGACAATGCCGTCAGCGCTTATGCTGATTGCGGCATGGCGAGCGTCATGCTGGCAGGTCACGCGGACCGTTCGGGTTCGGCAACCTACAATGTGGGCCTGTCGGAACGTCGTAACACTGCAGTGCGCGAGTATCTGGCAGGTCGCGGTGTTCCTGAAGATCGCATCACCAGCGAAGCATTCGGCGAATCGCAACCGCGCGTCCCGACCGCTGACGGTGTTCGCGAACTGCAGAACCGCCGCGTGGAAGTCACTTACGGTCCGGGCTCGGGCATGTAAGGAACTTCGCTCAGCGAAAAATCAGGAGGGGCCGGAGCGATCCGGCCCCTTTTGCGTTGAGCGATAGGATTTTGCTTTGAAGGGGAAATATCGATGCGCGCACTAATGATCGTCAGCCTGGGGGCGGCGACCCTCATAACCGGGTGCGCCGAGGGAAACCCGGAAATGAGCGAAGGCGAGGAACACATGGCCCTTGCCGAAATCGTCGGCCAAGCCGCCCTGATTTCGACAGACGGCGAGGAAGTCGGCACCGCCAGCTTGGCAAAGGAAGGTTCCCGGCTGGAAATCCAACTCGGTCTGGCAGGGCTGGAGCCAGGAACGCATGCACTTCACCTGCACACTACCGGTTTATGCGACGCGCCCGATTTCAAATCAGCAGGCGGACATCTCAATCCTGCAGGCAAGGCCCATGGCAAATTGAGCGAAGGCGGAGCACATTTGGGCGACCTGCCCAACATAGATATTCCCGAAAACGGAAAGATTGCCTTGACCGTCTCGGTTGAAGGTGACGCAGCCGCGAATTTGGCAACCATCTTCGATGCCGACGGGACAGCACTAATGATCCATACCGGCGCGGATGATTACAAGAGCGATCCTGCTGGAGCCGCCGGCCCTCGTATCGCATGTGGTGTCGTGCAGGGCGTGCCGAGCGAGGAAGGCTGACGCGTTCCAGGCTCAGCCAGGTTCGCCAGCCTCTCTTGCGTTTTTCAATGTGTCTTCGATCGCCTTGGGGACCAGCTTGATCGCAGACAGAAGCGCAACGAGCCCGACCGGGACAATGATCAGTGTCGATAGCACTCCCGCGGCAAGGTCGTCCCCATTATTGGCCGAGACATAGCCCGCCATATATGGCCCCAGGGCAAGGCCGAGCAACGTCGTGCCCAGAAAGAATGTGGCGGTGGCTGTCGCACGCATCCGCGGAAGTACAAGCGTTTGCGTCGTTGCAGCGGCAGCGCCAAGAGCCGAAGCCGCCAACATGCCCGCGAAAAAATTGGCGATATAGAAAACGGGCGGACTTGCGGTCGTAAACGCAATCAACATTGCAGGGACTGGTGACAGAAGACCGAACAGTATCACAAAGACCCGGCCGGAGAGCATCCGCTCATGAAGCTTGTCCGCAGCCCAGCCTCCCAGCACGACACCGAGAAAGCCAGCCACAGCGCCTGGTGCGCCGACCAGCCACCCGAGCTCGCTCTTGGGAACGCCAAACACCCGCTCGGCATAGGGCGCAGCCCAATAGGAAGTGGCGTAGGCCATGAAGGATACGCAGGAGTACCCGACAACCGTAACCAGGAATGCCGGAGCTCCCCAAATCAGACGGAACGTCGGCGCATCCCTTCGGCGTAGGGCCGATGCCCAGCAAAACACCGCATAATACCCGATTGCAATGAACAGCCATTGGTCGGCTATCGGCGGAACGGTAACAAATCCCGCCTCCGACTGGGTGATCCATGTCATGGCGATTGCCGCCAATCCAAACAGGACTGCAACCAGAACGTTGATCGCAAACGCCACAGGCCCGCGCTGCGCCGCTCCGACAAATGTAAAAGGCGGAATGACGGTGAAGAGCTCTCGGGTGAACCCGCGAAAGGGCGCCGGATCCTGTCGGCTCTCGATCCCTTCCATCGCACCGCGCTTGGGCTCCCGTAGCGAGAGCACCCAGAGCGCGAGCAACAACCCCGGAAGACCCACGGCTACAAAAGCCGCTTGCCAGCCCGCCAGACCCAGTGGACCACCATTGGGGAAACTCTTGTTCCAGTTCTCGACGATCAATCCGCCGATGAGCAACGAAAGACCTCCACCGATGTAGAGTCCTGAAGAGTAGATGCTCAACGCAGTCGCTCGAAGACGCGGAGGAAAGTAGTCGGAAATCAGCGAGTAGGCAGATGGACTGGCGGTGGCCTCACCCACGCCAACTCCGATCCTCGCGAATGTGATCTGCGTACCATTCTTCGCAAATCCAGATAAGGCAGTCATCATCGACCACAACGCCAACCCGATCGACATCAGGCGAACGCGGTGCCAGCTATCCGCGAGGCGCCCCAAGGGGATTCCGAAAAGCGCGTAAAAGACGGCAAAGGCCGTGCCGTAGAGAAAGCCAAGGTCGGCATCACTCAGATTCAGATCGGCCTTGATGTCATTGGCCAGGATTGAGAGAATCTGACGGTCGACGAAATTGAGAACGTAGATCAAGACCAGTACGCTCAGCGCATACCAACTGTATGACGGGACCGCCTGTTTCTGCTGAGACGTGTCTCCGTCTTGCGGCTCTCTCATTCCTTCTCTCCCCTTTGGCGCGGAGCTAAGCCGCGTAATTCGTGTTGTCGGTTATGTCGGCCTCTGCAAAGCCCTTTCGGCGTAGCCTGCAGGAGTCGCATAATCCGCAAGCCTTCCCGTCCGGTGCCGGATCGTAGCAGGACCAGCTCCAGGCGGGATCGAGACCAAGCCGCGCGCATTCGCGGGCGATATCGGCCTTGGTCATATGCTGGAGCGGCGCATTGATCCGGAATGGTTGCCCTTCGGCTCCGGCCTTCGTCCCCAATCGCGCAGTCTCTGCAAAACTGGCGATGAACTCGGGTCGGCAGTCAGGATATCCCGAATAATCGAGAGCATTGACACCGATGAAGATATCGCGTGCGCCACTCGCTTCGGCAAAGCCCACGGTCAGCGCCAGAAACACGAGGTTTCGCGCCGGGACATAAGTGACGGGAATCTCCTCCCCCACTCCATCCTTCGGCACCTCGATATCATCGGTGAGCGCCGACCCGCCAAAGCGGCGCAAATCGAGCGGTAGCACGACATGGCGGTCCACACCCAGCTTGGCAGCGATTGTCTCGGCCGATTGCAATTCGCGAAGATGCCGTTGGCCATAATCGATCGTCAGCGCATGGATTGCAAAACCCTGCTCACGCGCCAGAGCCGCCGAGACCATTGAATCGAGCCCTCCGGAAAGCAGAACAACTGCCCGCTTCACTGCATCATCCGTTTCGCTGATCATCGGATGGGCTTAGCGCCCCAGCCCAATCTTGCAATCAATGCTTTCGCAGATCGCCGTACGTCACCGCAACCGCGGTCAGTTGCAAACCCCAGTCCGGCGCGCTTCTGCTGTAAACTGGAAGGGCAAGCCATCGGCGATGCCCTGGCTCTCGATCTGAGCAAGCGAATTGTTTTCGCGTCTGATGCTTGTGCGGCCATAGCCATTGCCAGCGCAGGTGTACTGCACAGTCACCTGTGCCTGTCCATCTTCGACTACGAACCGGCTGCAATTGTTTTCCGAGTGCTGGAGCTGGATCAACTCTCGCCCATCTTGCAGGCAGATTTTGCGGCTCGCAGTCCCGTCGCGGAAGCGCACGGTCCACTCGCCCTTCGCCAATGCGTCCAGCATGGCAAGCGATCCAGGTTGAGCGAGCCCTGGCATGGAAACACCAAATGCCGCCACGCCCAGCACCACTGCCAGGCCTGAAAACACTCGTTTGCTCCATCGATTCATACTTAACTCTCCAGGACCTGGATGACCCAGCAGCCTCTAAGTGCTGCCACAATGGCGATAAACCGTCACTGAACGGCGTTCGGCAGGTCAAGCATCCAAACGAAACTCTTTCGAGCAAAATGCGCAGTCAACCACGATCAATCCGTCATCGTTGCGCATAGCGTCGCGTTCATCTTCCGGGAATCGGGCGATAACGCTTTCATAATGCTCGATTGTACAGCGGCAGCCCTTGCTGGTTTCCCGGCCAGGCCAGGCGCGAATTTCATCTTCCCGGCCAAAAAGGCGCCAGACAAGCGCTTCCATCGACAGTCCGCTGTCGACCAGCTCGTCATGGCTGATCGTCGTCGCGAGAGCCGAGACATGTTCCCAATCGGGATGATCGAGCTGAACATGCAACCGTTCGCGTCCTTCCTCGCCATCGGCAAGGTGCTGGACCAGCAGACCGGCAGCGATACAGCCTCCCTCACCGAAACGGACGCCAACCCGCAGAATTGTCGGAACCTGCTCCGACTGCACGAAATAGCGCTCGCAGGCTGCAGCTAGCGAATCGCCTTCGAGCGGAACGATCCCCTGATACCGGCGGCCCTTGGATGTCTCAAAGGTGATCGCAAGATAGCCCTGGCCAAACAGAGCGAACAGCGACGGGTTTGCGCCCAGCTCCGCCAAGCGTGCCTTGTCGAAATCGACATAACCGCGCATTTCCCCCGCACGATAATCGCAAACCAGCAGCCGCACCGGACCGTTTTCGGTCTGCGCCTGCATGGTCATCTGCGCCTCATCGCCCTTGAGCAGCCCACCCATCAGCGCAGCAAGCACAAGCGCCTCTGCCAGAAGCAGGGTGATCGGCGCAGGATAATCATGCGCAGCGAGTATCTCGTCGAGCACATGATCCAGCCGCACGGCCCGCCCTCGCGCGCTGCGCGATGGCAGGGTGAAGCTCAGCAATTGATCGCGATAGATCTCGGCCTGATCAGTCATGGCAAGTCATATGGGTTTGAACGTGGCCAATGATAAGCCCCGCTACACAGCCTTCAACCCAGCAGGCCGAAGCTCCACAAGAGCACTGACTTTTGGGCGTGAATGCGGTTCTCAGCTTCGTCGAAGACGACCGACTGCGCGCTCTCGAAGACATCCTCCGTCACTTCTTCGCCCACATGTGCGGGAAGACAATGCAGGAAGATCGCATCGGGCTTGGCGTTCGCCATCAATGCCGAATTGACCTGATAGGGTGCCATGGCCGCAAGCTTGTTGTTCGTGTGATCCTGGCCCATCGAAACCCAGGTATCGGTCACGATTACATCCGCCCCGGAAGCAGCCTCTTTTGCATCGCGCGTCATGGTGACTTGCGCACCGCCCGCTCGCGCCATCTCCACGAATTCGCCTTCCGGGTCATAGCCTTCGGGCGTCGCAACGCGGACGTTGAACTTCATCAGGCCCGCAGCCTCGAGAATCGAATGCAGAACATTGTTGCCATCCCCGAACCATGCGACTTCGAGGCCCGGCAAGGGTTTGCCATGCTCAATCACAGTGAGCAGGTCGGCCAAGATCTGGCAGGGATGCGAACGATCGGTCAGGCCGTTGATCACCGGCACGTGGGCGTACTGCCCCATCTCCTCGATCTTGGCGTGATCGTCCGTGCGGACCATGATCGCGTCAGCCATGCGGCTGAGCACGCGCGCGGTATCGGCAATCGATTCACCCCGGCCCAGTTGCGACGTGCCCGAATCGAGGATGATCGCGGAACCGCCTAGCTGGCGCATGGCAATATCGAAGCTGACGCGGGTGCGGGTCGAACTCTTCTCGAAAATCATGGCAAGCACGCGACCTGCCAGCGGCGCATCGGCATCAGGTTTACCCTTGGGCCAGCCTGCGCGCGCCGCCTTGCGGTTGATGGCATCGTTGATCATCGCCGCGATGGCATCCCCGCCAGCATCCGACAGGTCGATCAGGTTCCGCACCACTGGTGCAAGATCGAGAGCCTCATCCCCACTCATGAGGCGCCTTCCGGCGAATAACTCGCCGCGCCAGCCGATAGCTTTTCAAAGAACTCGTCCATCTCGGCATCCCCGATCACCAGTGGTGGCAGTACACGCAAGGTGTTGTCTCCAGCTGCCACGGTCAGAAGCTGATGATTGTCGCGCAGGTGGACGAAGAAAGGCCGGCTCTCGACCTTCATCTTGATACCAAGCATCAGGCCCTTGCCCCGGATACACTCGAACAGTTCGGGATAATTGCCGATGAACTGTTCCAACCGGCTGCACAGGCGGTCGCCCTTCTCGCGCACCTCAGACAGAAATTCGTCATTTGCGACGGCTTCCATCACCGCGCTTCCCGCTGCCATGGCGAGCGGATTGCCGCCATACGTTGAGCCGTGAGTGCCGAACACCATGCCCCGCGCAGCCTTTTCAGTGGCAAGGCACGCGCCAAGCGGGAAACCGCCACCGATACCCTTGGCGGTGGCCATGATATCCGGCTCGATGCCGTAATGCTCATGCGCATAGAGCGCGCCGGTGCGGGCAACGCCGCATTGCACCTCGTCCAGCACCAGCATCAGATCATGCTCATCCGCCAGTTCGCGCAGGCCCTTCATGAAACCTTCCGAAGCCGGGCGGATACCGCCTTCGCCCTGGATCGGTTCGACCAGGAAGCCGGCAGTGTGCGGCCCCATCAACGCCTTGGCTGATTCGAGATCGTCAAACTCTGCATATTTGAAACCGGCCAGAAGCGGCGAGAAGCCGTGATGCATCTTTTCCTGATTCGAAGCGCTGATCGTCGCCATCGTGCGCCCGTGGAAGGCGTTGGCGAAGGTGATCAGCTCGAACCGGGTCTCGTCTCCATCATGCTGGTGATAGGCACGCGCTGTCTTGATCGCGCATTCCACGGCTTCCGCACCTGAATTGGTGAAGAAGACCGTATCGGCAAAAGTCTTGTCGACCAGCGTCTGCGCCAGTTTCTCACCCTGCGGGCTGCCATAGAGGTTCGACACATGCATCAGTGTCGCCGCCTGCTCCTGGATGGCCGAGATCAGCCCCTCATGCGAATGGCCCAGCAGATTGACCGCAATCCCGGATGCGAAATCGAGATATCGCGTGCCGTCCTCGTCAATCAGGTGGCAATGATCGCCGCGAACCGGCCGCACTCCACAACGCGGATATACGGGCATCAATGGGGTGATCGACATTTTGGAACCTCTGCTCAAATCAACATGGGAAACGAGAAATGGCGACCCTATGGGCCGCCACTTCGCTCCGTTTAGATTGTCGCCAAAGCCCGGTCAAACCGCCAGGCCTTGCCTTGCTGATCAGCCTTGAACGGGCACAAGGTTGACCGCCGAGTATTTCCCTCGTCGATCGACCTCAAGGTCGAACTCATAGCGTTCGCCTTCGTTCAGACTGCTAAGGCCCGAACGCTCCACCGCGCTGATATGCACGAAGGCATCCGGCTGGCCATCGTCGCGCACCAGAAAGCCGAAGCCCTTCATTGAGTTGAAGAACTTCACGGTTCCGGTCGCCTTCTCACCCGTCAGCTCGCGCTGCGGAGCAGCGGCACGCTGAGGCGTTTCGATGACGTCGCCCACGATCTGGAGATCCTGAGCAGAAATCTTCCCACCCCGATCAACCAGATTGAACTCCAGCCCCTGGCCTTCAGCGAGGCTTTCCAGCCCGGCACGCTCGACCGCGCTGATATGGACGAAGATATCATCCCCGCCGCTTTCCTGCTGGATGAAGCCGAAGCCTTTCTGGGCGTTGAAAAACTTTACGGTGCCCTTGCCGGTGCCGACGACCTGCGCGGGCATGCGGTTGAAGCCGCCGCCCTGTCCGCCGCCGCCGCCCGGGCCGCGGCCACCGCCGCCGCCAAACCGGTCGCCACCACCGAAGCGGTCACCACCGCCACGACCGCGATCGCCGCCCTGGCGGTCATCACCAAACCGATTGCCACCCCCGAAATCACCTGGCGGCGAGTAGCTGTCCATTCCACCGCCGAAGGGGTCGAAGCCGTCCTCGCCGAAACCGTCGCGCTTGTCCCGACCCCGGCGGCGCCCTCTGTCATAACCCATAACTTAATTCGTACCCTGTAACGCCGCCCCGCCTGTCAACTGCGCCGGTAGTGCGGACGACTGCCTTACCGGACACGGCAGGCACGCCGGCAAATGGCCGGTTTCCCCACCTATTCAAACCATCTTCATAGCGCACAATTGCATGCCAAGCGAATGATTTAACGCAGACCCGCCGTTTGGAGCATTATTGTGACATTTTGGCATAGGCTGTTGATTCGCACGTTTCGGGATTTCAGTTGCCCGGAATGAGCGATTTGGGCATGAGCGAAGCATGGCTGATGACATTTTCCGCACTTTGTCAGACTCGGTGCTGGCAAGTCCGCAAATCCAGGTCGAAGACGTCGCCAGGGCACGCGACCAGGGCGTGACGCTGATCGTCAACAACCGACCTGACGGCGAATCACCCGACGATCCGCAAGGTCCGGAGATCAAAGCCGCCGCCACTGCTGCGGGACTGGACTATGTTGCCATCCCCGTTACCCATTCCGGTTTCAGCATGCCGCAGGTGGATGCGATGGCAGATGCTCTGTCGGGTGCACAAGGCAAGGTGCTGGCCTATTGCCGCAGCGGTACGCGCTCGACGCTGCTGTGGGCCATGGCGCGAGCCAAGCAAGGCGAATCGCCTGATGCGATTGCGGAGGCAGCGGCCGCTGCCGGCTATGACGTCACGCCCGTCCGCGCCACGATGAATGCGCTTGCAGCTCAGGCCAACGACTGATCGAAATCGCCCAACATCGCTAGCTACACCGGTGCGCTTGCCGCAAGGCGCAGCTCGTGCCAATCCATCGCATATGGATACGTCGTCCACCCTGACGCAGTTTCTCGGCTCGCTACTGGCGATTCTCGCGTTGGCAGGCATCGCCTATTGGCTGAAGCTGGGGCCCGCCCCCAGGCTTGAGAACGAGGCAGATGCCCGCCGCGCAGCAGACGAAGCGGTGAGCGGATTCGACCCGGTCGCAATCGGGATCGACGCCGAAGGGCGCGGCGCAATCATGCGCGATGCCCGCGGCAGGCTACTGGTGCTGCGGCCCCATGGAACGCATTTCGCCGGACGCATCCTTTCGGCAGGCGCGCAGGCGCAAGGCGATGGCGAGCGTTTGTTGATCGATACCGGCGAGAAGCGCTTTGGGCCGGTCCACCTCACTCTCGAAGGCGCGGAAACTTGGGCCGCGGAGATTCGGAGCATATATAGAAGCAGCGATGCCTGACTTTTCGCCAACCGATTATGCCGTGCCCGGCTTCGTCCTGCTGGTCCTGATCGAGATGATCTGGGCCTGGAGGAAGCGACCCGGCGCCTATGAGCCGAAGGATACGCTTACCAGCCTTGCCTTCGGCCTGGGCAGCACGGTCGCCGGGCTGCTGACCGGCGGTGCGTTCCTGGCACTGTTCCTCTGGATCTGGCAATTCCGGCTGTTCGATCTGGGGGCCGAATGGTGGACCGTGTGGTGGGCATGGGCGGCCTGCTTCGTACTCGATGATCTCGCCTATTACTGGATCCACCGGTTCGGCCACCGCGTGCGCTGGTTCTGGGCCAGCCACGTCAACCATCATTCGAGCCAGCACTACAACCTCTCGACTGCGCTCAGGCAGACCTGGACCGGCTTTCTGACGCTGGGCTTCGCCTTCAAGCTACCGTTGGTGCTGCTTGGTTTCCATCCGGTGATGATTGCGATCTGCGGCGGATTCAACCTGATCTACCAGTTCTGGATCCATACCGAAGCGATCGACCGGATGCCGCGCTGGTTCGAAGCGGTGATGAATACGCCCAGCCACCACCGCGTGCACCACGCCACCAATCCTCGCTATCTCGACCGCAATTATGCCGGGGTCTTTATCGTTTGGGACAAGATGTTCGGGACCTTCGAACCCGAGACGGATGAAGAGACGATCCGCTATGGCATCGTCAAACAACTCGGCAGCTTCAATCTGTTGTGGGCGGTGTTCCACGAATGGATCGGGATCGCGCAGGACATGTGGCACGCGCCCTGGGGCAGCAAGCTTGGCTATCTGCTGCGCGAACCGGGCTGGACGCATGACGGCAGCCGTGAGACTTCCGACATGATCCGGGAGCGCTGGCAGGAACGGACCGCCCGGGAATAGCCCGGACCGGACGTCCAAATAGAAAGGGCGGACCCGCAGGCCCGCCCCTCCAAAATCATCTTTTCAGGCTCGTCAGAAGCTCTGGCGAACCGTCACGCCGAATGTGCGCGGCTGGTTGGTGCGATACGCCAGGCGTGCCCGGCCGCCGCGTTCACGGTCGAAGCTGAGCAATGCGTTCTCGTCCAGCACGTTGTTGACGTAGCCGATGATCGACAGGCCGCTGGTGAAGTCGATACCTGCAGAAAGGTTCAGCAGGTTATAGGACGGCAACAGCAGGTCCACCGTGGTCGATGCATCTGCAGGCGCTCCGCCAAACGGAAGGCCATGGACGAAAGTCCGTGGGTTGCCTTCCTGATCGGCCGGCTGCGTGTAGCGATTGCCGACATAGGTGAAGGAGGCCGAAAGATAGGCATCCGCCGAATCGCTTACCGGCCATTCGTAGCTGCCCGAAGCGGAAAGCTGGAACTTCGGCACCGATGGCAGGCGGTTGCCATTACGAATGCCGGTGGCAGTCGCAAATGGCTCGGGCAGTGTGGAATCGAACTCTGCCTCGATCAGGCTGCCCGAAAAGACAAGGTCCAGGCCTGCGGTCGGCGAAAGGCCGATTTCGGCTTCGACACCCATCGTGTGCGCCTTGTCGACGTTGAAGACCACGCGCGACGAACAGCTACCGGCATCCAGCGTTACCTGCAGGTTCTTGACGTCATTATAGAAGCCGGCGACGTTGGCGTAGAAGCCGCGGCCCTGCGTCTTTGCGCCAATCTCGTAGTTCCACAGCGACTCATCATCGTAGGACTGGAACGAACCGAACAGCGCCGCATCCTCTGCCGAACACAGCGTGATGTTGAGCGGATCGTTCACGCCGCCGAGACGGAAGCCTTTCGAAGCCTGCGCATTGAGCGTGATACTGTCGTTGACGTCATAGCTGACGAGCAGGCGCGGGCTAACCCCGTCCGAACTGGTCTTGTCGGTCTGATTGTCGCCATTGGCGAACAGTCCGCCCGAAATGAACTGGCGTTCTTCACTGAAGTCGTACCAGCGTGCGCCAAGCGTGATGTCGAGCGCGTCATTGACTGCAAGAGTGCCTTCGCCAAACACCGCGAACTGCTCGATGTCATAGGGCAGGTCGGCATTGTAGGGCGAATCGAGATCAGAGAAGCCATTCGCCACGGCGGCCGAGGTTCCCGCGCCCAGAGTGGCGTCGGTTACAGCGGCATAACCGGGGGTAGGCAGGCGCTGGCGATAGAAGCGGTCGGTCTGCGAATAAAACGCGCCGATCACCCACTGGAACGCACCGTCATAGTCGGAAGCGAAGCGCAGTTCCTGCGTGATCCCTTCGACGTCTGTGGTGTCGCGCAGGTTCGAAGGCAGCAGCACACCCGCATCGGGATAGCCGAGATCCACCGAGACCGAGCCAGTCAGCGCGCTCGCATCGCGGCTAACCAGGATATCGCGATTGGTGTAGGAACTGACCGAAGTCATGGTGATTGCGCCAAGATCGGCTTCGACCACCAAATCGGCGATCAGCGTTTCGTCCTCGAATGCCTCGCGGAGCAGCAGATACTGCTCACGCTCGTTGAACGTCACGGCAGGCCGCGTGGTCGTGTAGGGGTTGGCATAGAGATTGAAGATTTCCTGACGGTTGAATCCGTCCGCCTTGACCTTCTGATAGACGATCCGCGGCGTGATGCTGAAACCTTCGCCGGTATCGAGCTTGAACGCCAGGCGTCCGCCATAACGCTCGCCGCCATTGATATCCTCGCCGCCTGCAGGGCCCATCGCATTGATGAATCCGCCGTACTGAGTGTAATAGCCGACGGCGCGGAATGCGGCGTTGTCACCCACCGGGACATTCACTGCGCCCTTGAGGTGCCAGCCCAGATCATCTCCATCGACGAGGTTGACGTTGCCCTCGACCGAGCCTTCCGTAACACCCATCTGCGGCTGGTTGGTGATATAGCGGATCGTGCCGCCGACCGAACCCGAACCGAACAGCGTGCCCTGCGGACCGCGCAGCGTTTCGACGCGATTGAGGTCGAACAGGTCGAGATCGGGCGTAAACAGCGAAAGCGAGATCACCGATTCGTCGAGATAGACGCCGACCTGCTCTTTCACGCCGGGCTGGTCGCGAACGACCTGGCCGGCCGAAACGCCACGTACCGAAACCTGGCTCTGGCCCGGCCCGAGGTTCTGGACCGAGAGACCCGCTACGTTGCGCGACAGGTCTTCCAGTGTGGTTGCGCCGGAGCGCTGAATGTCTTCCTGCGTTTGCGCATTGATCGAGAACGGCACGTCCTGGATCGTCGAGCTGCGCTTCGTCGCGGTCACGACAATGACATTGCCTTCGGGCGCTGCAGCCTCGTCCTGCGCAAATGCAGGGGTGGCTGCCAGCCCGATCGCGCAGCTTGCCAGCATGGCAGCGCGCAGGGTTCGTGAATAGATCATGGGGGTTCCTCCTGTGATGTAGCGGGATATTTCCCGTGCACGGCTGGCTTCTGGAATTGTGACGCTATTCTGGCAATGCGCGGATTTCGCAGTTCTTGCCTTTTCTTCGCGCGTGTTACTTGGCCGCCACAGGGCCTGCGGACACAAAAAAGGGGCCGGAGCTACTGGCTCCGGCCCTTACCAAGTCGTTCGTTCGCAGGAGGAACGTAGTGAGGCGGGGGAGGAGGGAGAGGAGAAAGAACTCCTCGCCCCGCCAAACTGGTTGATCAGTTGTAGGCGCGTTCGCCGTGCTCGCCGATGTCGAGGCCATCGCTCTCGACTTCGGGGGAAACACGCAGACCCGTCAGCGCCTTGGCGATGTAGATCGCGATTGCGGTGCCGACGCCGGCCCAGCCAATCGAGACAAGCACCGACTTGATCTGGATCCAGACCTGTGCGCCCATGGCGAAGTCATCGCCACCTGGGCCGCCCAGTGCGGGCGAATAGACGATGCCGGTGCCGATGGCGCCGATCATGCCGCCGATGCCGTGGATGCCGAAAGCGTCCAGCGAATCGTCGTAGCCGAGCTTGGGCTTGAGCTTGGAGACCGCGAAGAAGCAGACTGCCGAAGCCACTGCACCCAGCACAATCGCACCGAGCGGGCCGGAGTTACCGGCAGCTGGCGTAACTGCGACCAGGCCGGCGATGATGCCAGAAGCGAAGCCCAGCGCCGAAGCCTTGTGGCCCGAAAGACGCTCGACAACCATCCAGGTCAGACCGGCAGCAGCGGTCGCGACGAAGGTGTTGATCATGGCAAGACCGGCGGTGCCGTCAGCCTCGAGCTCCGAACCGGCGTTGAAGCCGAACCAGCCAACCCACAGCAGGCCAGCGCCAACCATGGTCAGCGTCAGGCTGTGCGGCGGCATCGGTTCAGCAGGGAAGCCCTGGCGCTTGCCGAGGATGAGGCAGGCGACGAGAGCCGAAACACCGGCATTGATGTGGACCACGGTGCCGCCAGCAAAATCGAGCGCGCCCCATTCGAACATCAGGCCCCCGCCTGCCCAGACCATGTGAGCAATCGGGAAATAGACGATCGTCAGCCAGATGGCGGTGAATACCATCGCAGCCGAGAACTTCAGGCGTTCCACCGTCGCGCCAAAGACCAGCGCAGCGGTAATCGCGGCAAAGGTCATCTGGAAGCTGACGAAGACATATTCGCTGATCACTTCGTCAGAGAAAGTTGCAGCGGTGCTGTCAACCGTCACCGATGAAAGGAAGTAGCTGCCCCCGCTGATGAAGGAGCCGAGCATACCTTCGTAGCTGGTTGCGCCGAATGCCAGCGAATAGCCCCAGCAGACCCAGATCAACATGGCCAGTGCCGCAGCGGCACCAACCTGCGTCATGGTGGACAGCATGTTCTTGGAACGGGTCAGGCCGCCATAGAACAGCGCCAGGCCCGGCAGGATCATCATAAGAACCAGGACGGTCGAAGTCATCATCCAGGCATTGTTGCCCGGATTGGCGACGGCGGGAGCAGCTTCGGCTGCTTCCTGCGCCATGGCGGCAGTCGCGGCGAACATCGAGGCGCCGAGGGCCCCCACGCCGCATGAAATTTTGCGGATCATTGTGTTACCCCTCATGAGCTTAGAGAGCCGTTTCGCCGGATTCACCGGTGCGAATGCGGGTTGCGCTGGCGAGATCGAGCACGAAGATCTTGCCATCACCGATGGCGTCCGTGCTGGCCGTTTGCTGGATGGTTTCGACCACCTGCGGCGCGATCTCGTCGCTCGCAGCGATTTCGATCTTCACCTTGGGAAGCATATTGGTCGAATATTCGGCTCCGCGGTAGATTTCGGTCTGGCCTTTCTGGCGACCGAAGCCCTTGACTTCCGAGACGGTCATGCCGGCAACGCCGATGCCGCCCAGTGCTTCGCGCACCTCGTCGAGCTTGAACGGTTTGATAATGGCGATGATGAACTTCATCCCTGCCCCTTTCTGCATTCCGGGCCTTGTCCCGGCCACATATGAGCAGCAAGAGGTGTGCCAATACCGAAATTGGGCTTTATCGCAGTGGGTTAGCAGAGTAGTACTCAGACCGGACGCGCAACGCCTGCCTAATTTTTAATCATTTGGTCATTTTTTGGGCAACTTCAGCCGCGCCCAGACCGGCAGATGGTCCGATGCCTGCACCGCCAGCGAGCTATGGTGCACGCCGCTATCGACATAATCCCATTCCGGCGTAGCCACGATCCGGTCCAGCCGTGCGATCGGGCGGCGCGAGGGATAGCTCGCCCCGGGCGTGATGACCTGCCAGCCCAGGCCAAAGTGGCGCATTGCCCCCGTCAACCGGCCCCACTGGTTGAAGTCCCCCAAAATGACTGTCGGCTTGCGCCCGCCATCGGCGCAATAAGCCCGCATCGCGTTCACTTGATCGCTTCGCCGTAGCCCCGAAATATCGAGATGCGTGCCCAGGATGCGGATCGCGCGGCCATCGACCTTCACCTCTCCCATCGCCGCGCCGCGTGGCTCCAGCGTGGGCAGATCGAGCGCCTCCCCGCCGATGATCCCGTATGAGCGGCGCACCAGCAACGCATTGCCATGCCAGCCGAGGCTGCGGGGGCGCTTCGCCACCGGAATTTCGCGCCAGGGCGTATCGTCGAGCAGCGCGCGCGGAAGTACACTGGCGCGCTGGCCGAAGCGGCGATCAACCTCTTGCAAAGCGATGATGTCTGCATCCAGTTCGCGCAGCACGGTGATGATGCGTTCGGGATCGCGCCGCCGGTCCAGCCCAACCGCCTTGTGGATGTTGTAGCTGGCGAAAGTGAGCTCCACGCTACTTCCCGCTGGCCTCACTCCGAGGCGGCCTCCACATTGCCCGCGATATAGCGGTCAGAGGCGCGGGTGGGCAGGCCGTCTATGCTCCGCACGCGGCCAGCCACCTTTTCTTCCCAGGCCGCAGGTTCCGTCTGGCGATGGTATTTCACCAGCGTATCGCGTTCGGTTTCCAGGGTCATAAGCGGAACGCCCCAGCCGCAACTCGTCTGCACGCTTTCGATCTCGATCACGAAGATCTGCCGCGTGCCGGGCAGCAGAGTGAAATGTGCCGCCAGCTCGTCCCAACCGTCATCCTGCGGCAGGACCGGCACGCCGCGACCATAGATGCGCAGGATCAGCGCAGGCTGTTGGAAATTGCAGAACATCAGCGTGATGCGGCCGTCTGCCACCAGATGGGCATGCGTTTCATTGCCCGATCCGCTGAGATCGAGATAGGCGACCCGTTTGGGCGAAAGCACGCGGAAGGCATCATAGCCCTTGGGGCTGAGGTTGACGCGCCCCTCTGCCGCAGCCGTGGCGACGAAGAAGACCGGCTGCCGTTCGATCATGGCAATGTGCTTGTCACTCAGTTCATCGAAGAATTCGGCCATCAGAGGAAGTCCTTCAGGGTTGCCATGAAGCGTTCGAACTGGTCGTGATGCAACCAATGCCCCGCGTTTTCGAACTCGATCACGCTGGCGTTGTTGAAATGGACCAGCCGCCCGTCCTTCTCCGGATTGGAGGCCCAGCTATCCGCCCCATAGAGCAGCAATGTCGGGGCGGAGATCGCAGCCCAGGTCTGATGCAGGAACTCGTCGGCAATGTCCTCGACCGGCCAGACGTTGAGATGCGGATCGAACTTCCAGCTATAGGTGCCGTCTTCGTTGCGATTGACGCCGTGGATCGTCAGGTGCCGCGCCTGATCTTCGGTGAGGTAGGAGTTCTCCTCGATCATTCGGGCGAATGCCGCCTCGATGCTTTCATATTTGCGCGGAGTTCGGCCCGATGCGGCGCGCTTCTTGCCGATCCATTCGTTGAGCCGTTCGGGATAGGGGCGATCGCGCAATTCCGCCTGACGCGTGGGGCTGGGTCCCAGCCCTTCGATGGCGACGATCTTCTTGACCATATCGGGGAATGTGCCCGCGTAGCGCAGCGAGACATTGCCGCCCATCGAATGGCTGACGATCGTGACCGGCCCAACGCCAAGCTGGTGGATCAGCTGCGCCAGGTCATAGACCATGTCATTCGACTGGTAGTTGCCGTCGGAGACCCATTCGCTATCGCCGTGGCCGCGATGGTCGAAGGCGATCACATGCCAGTCATCGCGCAATTCCTCCGCTACCCAGTCCCAGCTGCGGCAATGGTCGCGCCCGCCATGGACGAGCACGAGAGGCGGCTTGCCGCGATTGCCCCAATCGACACAGTGCAGCCTGAGGCGCTGCGAGATGAAGGTTTGCGAAGTCGGTCCGGTCAGCGTCATGGCGCATCCATGCCGCGAAGCGCAGCGGCCCGCAAGCTCACCTTTCCTTGGTGGCCGAGAAGGCGAGGTCCGGGTGCTTTTCCGCCTGGTAATTCACATCCCACGGACTCTTGGCCATGAAGACCAGATCGCCGTCGCGATCGCGCGCCAGATTCGCGCGGTTGAAATCCTCGAACTGCTTGACCGCCGGTGCATCACCCCTGACCCAGCGCGCGGTGGCAAAGGGGGCCGCTTCGAGCGAAGCCTCCACCTTGTATTCGGCCTCCAGCCGCGAAATGAGCACTTCGAGCTGCAATTGGCCGACCACGCCCACGATCCATTGCGCGCCGATTTCCGGGTAGAACACCTGAATCACGCCTTCTTCTGACAGATCGTCAAGCGCCTTCCTGAGCTGCTTGGTCTTGGTCGGATCCTTGAGCTGCACGCGGCGCAGGATTTCCGGCGCGAAATTGGGCAGGCCTGTGAAGCGGATCTGGTTCGTCTCGCTCAGCGTATCGCCGACCCGCAGGGTGCCGTGATTGGGGATGCCGATAATATCGCCTGCTTCCGCCGTATCGGCGATCTCGCGGTCCTGCGCGAAAAACAGGATCGGCGAGTGGATCGCGATCGGCTTGCCCAGGCCTGAAGGCGTCAGCTTCATGCCGCGTTTGAAAGTGCCCGAAACCTGCCGCATGAAGGCGATCCGGTCACGATGATTGGGGTCCATATTGGCCTGCACCTTGAAGATGAACCCGGTCACTTCGTCTCTGGACGGAGGAATCTCGACCTCTCCCGCAGGTTGAGGGCGCGGCGGCGGAGCGTATCGTGCAATCGCCTCGATGAGTTCGGTAACGCCGAAGTTCTTCAGGGCGCTCCCGAAATAGACCGGGGTCAGGTCGCCGTGACGATAGGCCTCCAGGTCAAACTCGGGATAGCCCACCTGCGCCAGCTCGATCTCTTCCGCAAACTCTTCGGGGATCGAGGGGTTCTCATCGCGTTGGCCATGATATTCCTTCGACGGGCCTTCGGGGCGGCTCACGCTGCCGCTGGCGAAATCGAGCACTCCTTCGAAACGCCCGCCCATGCCTACCGGCCAGCTTTGCGGGCTGACATCGAGCGCCAGCATGTCCGCCACTTCGTCGAGCAGTTCGAAACCCTCTCGTCCTTCGCGATCGACCTTGTTGACGAAAGTGATGATCGGCACGCTGCGCAAACGGCAGACCTCAAACAGCTTGCGCGTCTGCGGCTCGATACCCTTGGCCGCGTCAATCACCATGATCGCGCTATCGACCGCAGTGAGCGTGCGATAGGTGTCTTCGGAGAAGTCCTCGTGCCCCGGCGTGTCGAGCAGGTTGAAGGTCACACCGTCGCGCTCGAAAGTCATCACGCTGGACGTGACCGAGATACCACGCTGCTGCTCGATCTTCATCCAGTCCGAACGTGCACGCCGCGCCTGTCCGCGCGCCTTGACCTCGCCCGCGAGGTGGATCGCGCCGCCCTGCAGCAGCAGCTTCTCGGTAAGCGTGGTCTTGCCCGCGTCAGGGTGCGAGATGATTGCGAAAGTACGGCGATTCGAAGTCATGAATTCTCGACAATCTTCAGCTGCGCGCGACCTGGAAGCCGGCGAAGCTCTGGCTCACAGGCATCAATTCCAGCGCATTGATGTTGAGGTGCGGCGGCAGTTCCGCGACCCAGCGCACTGTCTCGGCGATATCCTCGGCAGTCATCGGTTCGGCGCCGCCGTAAAGCTTCTCATGCGCTTCCTGGTTGCCGCCAGTGCGCACAAGCGTGAATTCGGTCTCCACCATCCCCGGCTCGATCGAGGTCACACGCACGCCAGTACCCGCCAGATCGCTGCGCAAACCCAGGCTGAACTGGCGCACAAAGGCCTTGGTCCCGCCATAAACATTGCCGCCCGTATAGGGATAATTCGCCGCGACCGACGAGAGGTTGATCACCGCACCCTTGCGCTCGATCAGGCTGGGCAGGAGCTTGTGTGTGAGCGACGCCAGTGCGGTGACATTGGTGTCGATCATCACCTTCCACTGCTCGAGATCGGCTTTATGCGCAGGGGAAGTGCCGAGCGCCAGCCCGGCATTGTTGACCAGCAGGTCGATGCCCGCAAAATCTTCGGGCAAGCTGTCGAGAGCAGCATCGCGCGCGGCCTCGTCGCGGATATCGAACACGGCGGCATGGAGCTTGTCCGCACCCAGTTCATCGACCAGCGCATCGAGCCGTTCGGCCCGGCGTCCAGTGGCGATGCAGCGCCATCCGCTCGCAACCAGGCTACGAACGCAGGCCTCGCCAATCCCGGCGGTGGCTCCAGTTACGAGTGCCGTCCGGCTCATCCGCGCAGCTCCCCGCCCTGCTTTGCCGCCGCTGCGACGATCGCGTCGGAGATCGCCTTGAGATCGGCATCCTTGTAGCTTTGCTCCTGCGGCTGGAGTGTGACTTCCAGCGCGATCGACTTCCTGCCCTCGGGCACGCCTTGCCCGGCGAAAACATCGAACACGCGCGCGTGGACGATGTTCTTCTTGTCGGCACCCTTGACCGCACGAACCAGATCGCCCGCCGCCAGCCCGGCCGGGACGAGGAAGGCAAAGTCGCGCGTCACCGCCTGCAAGGCCGGAGGCGCATAGGGCGCACGGGCAAAACCGCCGCCACTCCTCTTTGCCGGGATAGCATCCAAATGAATGCCGCCCGCCACCACCGGCACATCGATGCCATAAGTCTTGAGCATCGTGGGATGGATCGTACCGAAGCTGGCCAGCCGGTTCTTGGGCCCAAGCCGCAGAGTCGCCGACTGGCCGGGATGATAGAAATCGCCCGCCTCACCCATGATCATCAGGTTCGCAACCGGCGCTCCTGCCGCTTCGAGCAGCGAGAGCACCAGTGACTTCGCATCATAGGCGTCAAACGCCTGACCTTTACCGTTCTGCCAGCCGCGCCCCAAGCGATCCCCGGCCAGCACGAAAGCGAGCGAGGGATGCTCGCCATCTTCCAGATAGCGACGACCAATCTCGAACAGGCGCACGGCTGACTGTCCGCGGTCGAGATTGCGTTGGACGGCTGAGAGCAACCCCGGCAGCAGCGAAGGTCGCATGATCTTGAGGTCTTCGCTGATCGGGTTTTCCAGCACCCAGCGTCCCCCGCCGACGCTCTTGGCCTCGCTTTCCGAGATAAAGGACCAGGTGATCGCTTCGTGCAATCCGCTGGCAGCCGCGGCCCTGCGCAAGCGCCGCTCAAGCCCCTGTTGCGGTGTAGCCGTAGGCTTGGCCACGCCCTCGGCACGCGGCAGCGCGACGCTTTCGACCTTGTCGAGACCGTGAATGCGCACCACTTCCTCGACCAGATCGGCTGACCCTTCGATGTCATGACGGCGCAGCGGGCAGGTGACTTCCCAATCCTCCGAAACGCCGAATTCGAGCGCTTCGAGGATGCGGCGCTGCTCATCTGCAGGCACTTCGACACCACCCAGTTTCGCCGTCAATGCGGGATCGAACTGGATCAGCTTCGGCTCGCTCGGCGGAGCGCCTGCGCGCACCACTTCGCTGGCTTCGCCACCACACAGGTCAATCGCGAGCTGGCTTACAATCGCCAGGCCATCGTCAAGGAAAGCCGGGTCCACACCCCGCTCGAACCGGGTCCGCGCATCGGAGGCCAGACCCAGCTTGCGCCCGGTCACGCCAATGCGCTTCGGATCGAAATAGGCGATCTCGATCAGGATGTCGGTGGTGCTCTCGGAAACGCCCGAATGCTCGCCGCCCATGATACCCGCGATATCATGCACACCGGCATCATCCGCGATCACCGTCATGCTCTCATCAAGCGTGTAGGTCTTCTCGTTGAGCGCGAGCACCTCTTCGCCGTCTGTTGCGCGGCGGGCAACCACTGGTCCGGTCAGCTTGGCAAGGTCATAGACATGCGCCGGGCGCCCATGCGCCAGCATGACGTAATTGGTGATGTCCACCAGCGCGCTGATCGGGCGCTGACCGGCGGATATCAGTCGCCGCTGCATCCAGTCGGGCGACGCACCATTCTTCACACCACGAATGACACGGCCATAGAAAGCCGGGCAGCCTTCAGCGTCGTCGGTCCGGATTTCGACCGGGCAAGCGCCTGCACCCTTAACTGCGGGGCGAGGATGGCTGCGGAACACACCGATCCCGGCAGCGGCCAGGTCGCGCGCGATCCCTTCCACACCCATGCAATCGGGACGGTTGGGCGTGATCGCGACATCGAACACGGGCGATGCACCCTGGTAGCTGGCGAAGCTCTCGCCCACCGGCGCATCCTCGGGCAATTCGATGATTCCGTCATGCTCGTCGCCCAGTTCGAGCTCGCGCACCGAACACATCATGCCATTGCTCTCGACGCCGCGGATCGCGCTCTTGCGCAATTCCATCCCGTTGGCCGGGACCACTGCGCCGGGCAGGCCCAGGACGCCCTTCATCCCGGCACGGGCATTGGGCGCGCCGCACACGACCTGCAACGGATCGCCTTCCCCCGTATCGACGGTGAGAACCTGCAGTTTGTCGGCATCGGGATGCGGCGCGGCGGTCAGCACCTTGGCGACACGGAAACCCGCCAGCCGTTCGGCCGGGTCCTCGATATCCTCGACCTCCAGGCCGATCGCATTGAGCTTGGCCGCGATCTCGCTAACGCTTGCCTCGGTTTCGAGGTAATCCTTCAGCCATTCGAGCGAGAACTTCATGCTTTCGCTCCTACACCGGCGGAAAGGGTCGGCTGGTCGAAGGGCGAGAAGCCATAGTGGTCGAGCCAGCGCAGATCGCCGTCGAAGAAGGCGCGCAAATCGTCCATCCCGTATTTCAGCATGGCGAGGCGGTCGACGCCCACGCCGAAGGCAAAGCCTTGCCATTCATCCGGGTCGAGCCCGGCGAATTCGATCACGCGGCGGTTGACCACGCCCGAACCAAGCAGCTCCATCCAGCCGTGGCCAGGCGCATCACCGTCTCCGCCGAGCACACGCCTGCCGTTCACGACTTCAAAGCCCACGTCGACCTCGACACTCGGCTCGGTGAAAGGGAAATAGCTGGGCCGCAGCCGCAGCACGATATCGTCACGCTCGAAGAAAGCCTTGAGGAAGGTCTCGAGCGTCCATTTGAGGTGCCCCAGGTGGATGCCCCGGTCGATCACCAGCCCTTCGACCTGATGGAACATCGGCGTATGCGTCGCGTCGCTATCGCTGCGATAGACACGGCCCGGCGCGATGATGCGGATCGGCGCGCCCTGCTCCACCATGCTGCGGATCTGCACCGGCGAAGTGTGCGTGCGCAGCAACATGCGGTGCCCATCGGAGTCATTATCGCTCTCTGGGAAATAGAAGGTGTCATGCATGGCGCGCGCGGGATGGCTCTCGTCCATGTTGAGCGCGGTGAAATTGTGCCAGTCATCTTCGATTTCCGGTCCGGTCGCGACGGCGAAGCCCAGGTCGGCGAAGATTTCTGCCAGTTCGTCCATCACCTGGCTGACCGGATGGACCGAGCCGCGCGGGGCCTCGGGTGCAGGCAGCGTCAGGTCAAGAGTCTCGCTCGCAAGCTGCGCATCTAGCGCCGCCGCCTCGAGCGCGTCTTTTCGTGCCGCGATGGCGTCGGCCACTTCCGCGCGCACCGCCTGGATCGCGGGCGCGGCTTCCTGCCGCTCTTCCGGGCTCATGCTGCCAAGCGTCTTGAGCGCCAGCGAGACCCAACCCTTCTTGCCAAGCGCCGCCACACGCTGTTCTTCCAGCGCATCGAGCGTATCCGCCACGGCGATCGCGGCAAGCGCCGCATCCTTCTGGGAGTTCATTTCAGTCATTGCGCCAATTTCATCTTCGAAGGGCGCCCCGCTAGCGTCAAATGGCGCACAAGGCAAAGCGCGAATGCCCCAAGACATAGCGAAGACATGGAGACCGGGCCGGCCTCCCGATCCGCAGGCATCGGCCGCGTGTCATTCTGGGTGGGCTTGAGGCGGCTCGTGCAGCGCCTGGATCGCCTTGCCCGCAATCGCTGCCCGATCCCTCGCTGCTGCACGAAGGATGGGGTGTTCGAATCTGCCATAGGCCGAGGGCGACATTCCCATGAAGCGGTGGAAATCGCGCACGAAATGCGCCTGGTCGTGATAGTGATAATCCATTGCCCTCAGCCAACTCATCGTCGGATCGAGCATGAACTGCGCCAGGCTTCGCAGGAAGCGCTGGCGGCGCAATAGCAGCTTGGGCGAGAAACCGAACGCTCGCCGGGATATTCGCTCGAGCGAGCGCACGCTCATACCGGCACGTTCGGCCAGTTCGGAAACGGTCGCCACCTTCTCGTCGATCAAGGCTCCATTGATCGCGGAAATGACCCCGGCATCATGAAGTGGTCGATCGAGCAGCGTCTGCATATGCGCCTCGATCAGTGCAAGGCCGCTTTCAAAATGCGTGCCGGACTCCATCAAGGCTTCGGCGAGTGGGGCAAATGCGCCAAGCGCCGGGTCATCTCGCGCGTCCGCGCAACGATCGGCATAATCTCCGGCGGGTCTGTCCACGAACTTGGCCCAACCCAGCGGCAGCAAGCCAATGCCCCAGATGATCCCGCTCGACATTCTGAACCGGGTCGCCCGACTGGTCGGGCCGGTAACAGCGAGCCGGGGAGTCGGGGCAAGCTCTCCCGGACCGATCGAATAGCTGCTCTTACCCTGGATCAGGATACGCACATTGGCCCATTCGGGATGCAGATAGTCTTCGACGAACTCCCGCCCCTGCGAAAGGTCGAAGCGACAGTGGTAATAGGTGGTGACGAACGGCCGAAGCTCGGAAGCCGGCAAGGCGAAGCGAAGCGCAATATCCTTCATGCAAGTTCTTGGACAATATGATCCCTATGCCCCGTTCGGGAGGCATGTCCGTGCGAACCCTCCGTGACATTGCCCGCATTCGATGCGGATGTCACGTCCCCCAAATGCGCTTAGTCGGGCCTGTCGAGGGTCTGAGCTGCGGATCCCCAGATTCGCGATCGCGCTTCCACGAACGATGACAGAATGGGATGATCGAGCGCGGCGTATTCGCTCGGATTCATGGTCATGAACTCGCGAAACTCGCGGCTGAACTGCGCCTGGTCGTGATAGTGCTCGTCCATGACATCGGTCCATTTGCTGCCCCTGTGCAGCAGGAACTCGGTCAGGCTGCGCATGAAGCGCTGGCGGCGCATCAGCAGCTTGGGAGAGAACCCGAAATAGCGCCGGCACAGTCTTTCCAGCGTCCGAATGCTCATACCCGCACGATCGGAAAACTCGGCAACAGTGGTGAGCTTGGTATCGACCAGCGCACGGTGAACCCGGATGACCTTGGCTTCATCGCGATGGGGCCGGGCGAGGCTGCGCATGGTTTCCACGATTGCAGCCAGTTGTTCCTCGTCGCTGCAGCTCTCGTCGCACAGTATTTCGCAGAGCACGCCGAACTTGCGAAAGGCGGGATGTTGCGCCCCGTCCACCACCATATTCGCCAGAGCGCGCGCTTCCACATCCATGAAGCGCGCCCATCCAAGCGGGAGAAGGCCGATCCCCCACATCTTGACGGGGCCCAGTTCGAATTTCGCGGGAAGCGAACTCGGGCCCGTTCCGGTGAAATGCGCGCCCGAGAGCGCGGTGCCGCCCGGGATCTGGACCCATGGCGCAGAACCGCCGAAGAAACGGATATTGCCCCATTCGGGCTGGAGGTGGTCGCAAACCGCTCCGCCATCCTCCACTTCGAGGCGGAGCTGGTAGAAGCTGGTGAAGCAGCCGTCGAATTCTTCCGGGGGTGAGTAGAAGCGGCTGTGAACCCGATAGCGCTCTCGCCCTCCCGATTGCAAAGCCCGTTCATTCATGGCGCCCTAATGACGCAATTGTCGTGAACTTACAATTGGCCTCGACCACCCGGAACCGGCCCCGCAGAAAGCAACAAGGGCGCCGGAGATATGCTCTCCAGCGCCCTCGCTTGTCCGTTACCGGCAATGGTTCAGGCGGGCAGAGCCGCCTTGGCCTGAGTGATGATCGCCTTGAAGGCCGCGCCTTCGTTCATGGCGAGATCGGCCATCACCTTGCGGTCGAGCTCAATGCCGGCGAGCTTCGCGCCATGCATGAACTGCGAATAGGTGAGCCCTTCGGCGCGCACCGCCGCATTGATGCGCTGGATCCACAGCGCGCGGAAGTTACGCTTCTTAACCTTGCGGTCGCGATAGGCGTACTGGCCGGCCTTTTCGACCGCCTGGCGCGCAATGCGGATGGTGTTCTTGCGGCGACCGCGATAGCCCTTGGCCTGGTCGAGCAGCCGCTTGTGCTTCTGGCGCGTGGTCACGCCGCGTTTGATGCGAGGCATATCAGATTCTCCTTAATTCGCGATCAGTCGAGCCCGTAGGGCGCCCACTTCTTCACGTGCTTCACGTCGGCTTCGGAGAGCACGGAAGTACCGCGGTTCTGGCGGATATACTTCGCATTGTGGCTGATCAGGCGGTGGCGCTTGCCTGCGACACCATGCTTGACCTTGCCGTTTGCGGTGATTTTGAAGCGTTTCTTCACACCGCTCTTGGTCTTCAGCTTGGGCATTTTCATCTCCTTGTCAGAGACACGCTTGAACCGGCCCTGGCAGCCCTTTCAGCCAGGCAGGTCGCTTGATTCGTGTCGTTGAAGGGCGCGCAGATAGCGGATTTGCGGCGGAATGCAAGTTTGTTTGGCCTCAAGCGCCGGCGCTCGCCTCCGCTCGTTTGGCTTTCCTCGCTCCCTTCGGTCGCTGCGGGCGGGCAGTCGCCCTTGCGGCGCCTTTGGCGCCGTTTCCTCCAACCTCCTTCCCCCGCAAAATCCTACAGGATGGAACACATGGAACACGGTCCAAAGGCAAAAAGCGCCATTGTATTACTGTGGGGGCAAAAAGTGTGACCTTCGGACGGGTATGGCCCTGGAGCGCGTAAGGCGGCGCAAGAATAGGCGTGAGAGCGTTGGCATAGCCCCAAATCTAGCGCGCGGCGATACGAGTAGGAAAGCGCGGGCGTCATTCCCGCGGAGGCGGGGATGACACAGATGATTGTCCGCTAGCGACCCCATTGCGGTCGTTGGACCCAGCGTTCATATCAGTATTATGAAGTGGCTCGCCATCTCGATTACACTTGCCCTTTTCGCCTGTTCAAAAGTGGAGAACACCTTTGCGATCGAAGACGAAGAGCAAGCCGTGGTTGAGGCTACGCTGCTACTCTGCGGTGAAGAAACGCCCCTTCGAAGGATTGGCGGGCGGCTTTCCGTTAGCAAAACGATCGATTGCGAAGGGAGCGGGCGCATTATCCTTCGCTACGCATCTGGAAGTGAGCAAATCTGCACCGTAGGCTACGTTACTCCCGGCGCGGTGCAGAGCTTTACGTATCGAGCGACCGACAAGGGTTGCACGACGTGGAATCACTTCGTCAGCTAACCACCCACTGGCGGACAGTCAGTAGACTTACCCCATCGCTTCCAGCACATCCTCCAGCCTTGCCGGATCGCCCAGCGCGATAACCCGGCCGTCAGACCCGGCGTCGAGCGGGTGGCCCTGCCAGTCGCTCATCATGCCGCCCGCCCCTTCGACCACCGGCACCAGCGCGGCGTAGTCGTGTAGCTTGAGGCCGGTTTCGAGCACGCAGTCGATATGCCCGCTCGCCAGCAGCGCATAGTTGTAGCAATCGCCGCCATAGACCGGCCACGGCCGTTCGGGATAGGCGGCGGAAACGACGCGCAGGTAAGCGTCGGCCTCTTCCTCGCTGAAGCAGTGCGGGCTGGTGGTGGCGACCGACATGCCTTCGAAGGCGGGGCAGGCACGCGTGCGTACCGGCCTGCCGTTGAAGGTCGTGCCCTCTCCGATGCGCCCTACCCAGCGTTCCTTCTGGATCGGCTGGTCGATCACACCCAATACCGGCCAGCCATCCTGACACAGCGCGATCAGCGTGCCGAAGATCGCGCGGCCTGCAACAAAGCTTTGCGTGCCGTCGATCGGGTCGAGCACCCATTGCCGGCCCGCACCTTCATTACGCGAGCCATATTCCTCACCGATGATACCGTCATCGGGCCGTTCGGCCTCGATAATCGCGCGCATCGCGGCCTCGGCAGCACGGTCCGCCTCGGTCACGGCGCTGTGATCGGCCTTGACCTCGGCCTGCCAGTCGCCCCGGAACAGCGGCCTGATCGCAGCACCCGCTGCATCGGCAAGGCGGTTGGCAAGGTCGATATCGGACGGATTCATGCGCGGCTTCCCGGTCAAATGCTACTGTCTGAGTTTGGAACCCAATGCCCATGCGATGGTTGATGGAAGAGGGCAACCCATTTGAGTGGCCCATAATGGCGAACATCAGGGGTCGAAAACCAGGCTGCGTTCTGCACCCGGTCAATAACGAAATCCAACCGCTGGTGACGTTGACGCTGAAAACGCGTGATACGCCGAGGCCGGAACAGGCCGGGCTCTGCCCGATCAGCCAGTTCCACCTTGGCGGTGAAGGCGCAACAGCGTAGAATAGAAACAGAATTCCCCGGCTTCACGTCGCGAAGTAAAGGGGAAGCGGGGGCCGCGAGCAATGACTGAACGCCCGGATAGCGAAGCCTTGAGGCGAAACATGTCGCCGCTGTCGGGCATTGGGCGCGACGGAATGCCGCTTTCCACAAACCGCGCGCCCCCTGAAGATCTTTCGCCCTGGGTCGCCCGCATCGTTTCCGCCAAGTCGGTCAACGAACCCGGTTCGGTGATCGCCTGCGGGATGTGCAACGACCTGATCTATACCCGCTACATCTTCAATGGCCGCTGGACCGCAATGTCCGCCGACGGGCATGACGCCTATGGCAATGAGGTGCTGCTGTTCGGGCAACATTCGAAGTTCATGCCGCTTACCTGCACTGGTGACGTCATGTCTGCCGGATTCGGGCTTCGCGCAGGGGCGTTCTACACCCTTACCGGCAGGCCTGCGCATGACATTGTCGACCGGATCGAGCGGCAGGACATATTCGGCATTCTGGCGGATGATCTGCGCGATGTGTTCTGCGACGAATATACTCCCATCCAATGGAACCTCGCCCTTGAAGAAGTGCTGCGCCGCTATATTGCGCGCGTACAGCCCGATCCCCCCGATCCGATATCTGCGGCGTTTGAAATGGCCGCCTTCGAAGACCCGACGCAGTCGCTCAGCGACTTCGCCGAGATGCACAACATCAGCATCAGAAAGCTGGAACGCATGGTGAAGCGGGACTTCGGCCTTACGCCGCGCACCGTCATGCGCAGGGCCCGCGCGCTCGACCTGGGGGCACTGCTGTGCGGGGTGGCGGACCAGGAGGAAGAGGAAGAGATGATGCTGCGCTTCTTCGACCAGTCGCATGTGATCCGCGAGTTCGCCAGCTTCTTCGGCGTCACGCCGCAGAAGTTCCGCGCTCAACCGCGTCCGCTGCTGGCACTCACGCTTGAGCAGAGACAGGCCCGCAGGCTGGAGGAACTAAAGCGGATCGAACCGGGCAGCCACCTGCCCTGGTACGCGGCGGACGAAACCTAGGTCCCGGGAACCGGGATACGCTCCGGCTGACCGGCAACATGGACGCGGAAAACGATGGCGCGTGCGCCTTCAGGCCCGCCACGCGGCGCGTGGACCGCTTCGGGCGGGATCACCATTGCATCGCCCGCCTTGATCAGCCTGTCCGGCTTGCCCTCTTCGACATGCACGGCAGAGCCTTCGATCACATAGACGAACTCCTCGCCCGGGTGAAAATGGCGCGGCACTTCGGCACCCGGCGGGATGATGACGTCGGAGATCAGCACTTCGTGATCGGGATCGCTCTTGAGTGCCGACCGAAGCATTTCGTTCGATCCTGGCTCTAGGCCCGCCGGCACGTGAACCTGCATGGCCGATGCGATTTCGGCGTCAGGATCGGGTTTGCTCGCCTGGTCGCAGGCCGCGAGGCCCAGACTGAGGCCCAGCGTAGCAACCGCAAGAGATAGTCTGCGCATCGCGTCCTCCCTGTTTCGCAGGGAAGCTAGCGCAAGCGCGATCAGTCGAACAGGCTGGAAACCGAGCTTTCGTCCGCGATGCGGCGCACCGCTTCGCCAATCAGCGGCGCGATGGTGAGCGTACGGATCCGTTCCGATGCCTCCGCAGCTTCCGTCGGGCGGATCGAATCGGTGATGACCAGTTCCTTGAGCTTGGAGCCATCCACCCGCGCCACCGCGCCTCCCGAAAGCACGCCGTGGGTGATATAGGCCGCGACGCTCGCCGCACCCTGTTCCAGCAGTGCCTCCGCCGCATTGCAGAGCGTGCCGCCCGAATCGACAATGTCGTCGATCAGGATGCAATGCCGCCCGGTGACATCGCCGATGATGTTCATCACTTCGCTTTCGCCGGGGCGATCGCGGCGCTTGTCGACGATTGCCAGCGGGGCGTTGTCGAGCCGCTTGGCCAGAGCACGGGCGCGCACCACGCCGCCAACATCGGGGCTGACGACCATCAGGTCCTCATCGCCATAGCGCGCCTGAATATCGGCGGCCATGACCGGCGCGGCATAGAGATTGTCGGTCGGGATATCGAAGAAGCCCTGGATCTGCCCGGCGTGGAGGTCCACCGCCAGTACGCGATCGGCGCCTGCCTCGGTGATGAGATTCGCGACCAGCTTGGCAGAGATCGGCGTGCGCGGGCCGGGTTTGCGATCCTGCCGCGCATAACCGAAATAGGGCACCACTGCCGTGATCCGCTTGGCCGAAGCGCGCTTGAGCGCATCGATGCAGATCAGCAATTCCATCAGATTGTCGTTGGCCGGGAAGTTGGTCGGCTGGATAATGAACACATCCTCGCCGCGCACATTCTCGTGGATCTCGACGAACACTTCCTCGTCGGCGAAGCGCCTTACGCTTGCGTCCGTAAGCGGCAGTTCGAGATAACCGGCAATCGCGCGTGCGAGCGGCAGGTTCGAATTGCCCGACATGATCTTCATTGTGCTGCTTCCCTTGGCCTTCAGACGGGCGACTCGCCCCCAGCAATTGTTGCGGCGGGCTTAGCCGACCGTCATGCGATTGCAACAGAGGCTAATTGGGGTTTTCCAGCCCGAAGTGAACCGGCACCGCAGCTCCGCGCCGTCTACTCCTCCATAAACCAGTCAGGCGGGATCCACGTCTCCGGATAATGGCGATTTGCCCAACGCGACATCTCGCGCAGGAGCGGATGCAGGTCGCGACCGCGCTCGGTAAGACGATAGGCATAGCGCGGTGGGCGTGCCTGGTAAGGCTCGCGAGTGATCAGCTGCGCTTCTTCCATACGCGCCAGGCGGTCAGCCAGAATATTGGTCGTGATTCGCTCCGGCGATTCGAGGAACTCGGAATAGCGCGATTTGCCAGTCAGCAGGTCGCGCAGGATCACGAGTGTCCAGCGATCCCCGAAGATATCGAGGGAACAGGCGATCGGACATCCTGAACGCGTTTGGTCTTGCTTGTTTCCCATACTCATCCCTATGTCACCCATATAGCGACTTGCAAAATGCAAGTCTCTAGTGCATGGCATTTCCGACTTACAGTTGTTCGCCAGTTGAAAGGGGAAGAAATGTCGGAAGTCTTGAAAGGTGGCTGTCTGTGCGGCGCGGTGCGTTACAGCGCCAATGCCGAGCCAATGATGGTGGGACATTGCTATTGCGTCGATTGCCGCAAGACCAGCGCGACCAGCCATGCCACCCACCTCGTCATGCCTGAAGATGCGGTGAGTTTTACCGGGGATCTGTCATGTTACGATCGACCCGCCGATAGCGGAAATATTGTCCGCCGCAGCTTCTGCCCGAAGTGCGGATCAGCGGTGCTGTCGCATAACGACGGAATGCCGGGACTGGCCTTCCTGCGCGCGTCGAGTCTCGACAACCCCGACGCGATTTCTCCGACAGCGAACGTCTATACGTCGCGTGCGCCCGCATGGGCTATTCTTGACGAAAGCATTCCCTCCTTTGCGGAAATGCCGGAAGGCGGCCCAGAAGCGATGATTGCCGCGCAATAGGTCCCGGACGGGGAGTGCCGGGTCGGGAGTAAACCGTGCAAAAACCGGCTCGGTCGACCGATCCGATATTCCCCTTGATCCAGCGCTGGTTCCGGTTTGTGCGCGCGCAGGACCGTCACGCGGAGGAAAGCCCGCTTCCCTCAAGCAAATCAAACCGAGCGGTGTTCGCCCTTGATCCAGCGCACGGTGCCCGAAGAAGCGCGCATGACCACGCTTTCGGTCGTCATCACGCCGCCACGCTTGCGCTTCACGCCATCGAGCAGCGAGCCCGACGTCACGCCGGTGGCAGCAAAGATGCAGTCGCCCTTGGCCAGGTCTTCCAGCTTGTAGATGCGGTCGAGATCGTCGATCCCCCATTTGCGCGCGCGCGCCTTCTCATCCTCGTTGCGGAACACCAGCCGCCCGTTGAACTGGCCGCCGACGCAGCGCAGCGCGGCTGCCGCCAGCACGCCTTCGGGTGCACCGCCCTGCCCCATATACATGTCGATCGTGGTATCTTCGTCGGTCACTGCGATCACGCCGGCTACATCGCCATCGCCGATCAGCACGACGCCGCAGCCGAGCGAGCGCAGCTCCGCAATCAGATCGGCATGGCGCGGACGGTCGAGCACGCAGACGATGATGTCGCCGGGCTCGACACCCTTGGCCGCAGCCACGGCCTTCACATTATCGCTCGGGCTCTTGGCCAGATCGATGATCCCGTCGGGATATCCGGGGCCAACCGCCAGCTTGTCCATATAGACATCGGGCGCATTGAGCAGATTGCCCTGTTCGGCCGCCGCCAGCACCGCCAGCGCGTTGGGCCCGGCCTTGGCGGTAATGGTGGTGCCTTCCAGCGGGTCCAGCGCAATGTCGATCTTCGGGCCCTTGCCCGGCGCGCCGCCTACCTTCTCACCGATAAAGAGCATCGGCGCCTCGTCGCGCTCGCCTTCGCCGATGACCACAGTGCCATCGATGTAAAGATCGTCGAAGGCCTTGCGCATCGCCTCTACCGCAGCCGCATCGGCAGCCTTTTCGTCTCCGCGGCCGACAAGGCTGGAGGCCGCAACTGCCGCTGCCTCGGTCACGCGAACCATTTCCAGGACGAGGACCCGGTCGAGCGCATTTTCGGTATTCATGAGCAATTCAGTCCTCAAGCTGTGTGTGGCGCAAGCGCTTTGACAACAGGAGATGCATTTGTCGAGCTTGGCTTCGGCTGTTGGGGGCAGGATCTCCGCTGTGTGGTGGATGTTCGCGATTCTGGCCAGCCCGGTGAGCGTGCAGGCGCAAGACAATGCAGGCGAATCGACCAACCCCGCGCGCACGACGAGAGAAGCGAGCGAAGTGATCGATATCCTGATCGAGCGGCCCGAAGGCGAGATAGACCCGCGCCTGGTCGAAGAATGCGAGCGGCAGGACGATGCTGCGCGAATCTCGGGCGAGATCGTGGTCTGCCGCGAGCTGACGGACAGATCCGAACGATATTACAGCGACCGCGAAGCGGCAGAGCGGCGCTACGCCGAAGAAACCGCATTTCGCGACGCGCCAGCGACTCCCGACCCTTGCGGACCCAACTGCGGCATCTTCAAGGGCGAACCGACCATCGGCAGCATGTGCATACCCGGGCTGCAGAAATGCCCGCCGCCGCCAGCGCTCATTATCGACGTTACTGCGCTGCCCGAGGCACCGCCAGGTTCGGACGCAGACCGCATCGCGCGCGGATTGCCTCCAATCGGAAATGACAAGGGATCGGTCACTGGCGCGCCCGCCAATCCGGGCGTGCTCGGACTGCCTCCTGCGCCCGCAGATCGAGAAGAGACCGTCAGTCGCGCAGAATCGGCAGAACCAGAGGCGGAGCGGTAAGGCTTTCCGAGCCCTCCAGCAAAGCCAATGCTTCGCGTACGCTGCGTTCGGGCCCTTCGTGCGTCACCATAGCCACCAGCACTTCGCCGCCGTCATCCTCGCGCCCCTTCTGGATCAGGCTCTCGATCGAAACGCCTGCATCGCGCATGGCCGCGGTAATCTCTGCCAGCACGCCGGGCCGGTCAGCCACGGTAAAGCGGATATAGGTGCGCTCCATCCGGTGGCCAGATTCAGTCGGCGGCATGGATTTGAGCTGCGCGACGGGAATCGAGAAAGGCGCGCCCACTTCATCGCGCGCAATATCGATCAGATCTGCGACGACGGCGCTGGCGGTCGGGCCATCGCCCGCGCCCGCGCCCTGGAACAGCAAACGGCCGGAGAAATTGCCTTCCGCCACAACCGCATTGGTCGGTCCGTCGACCGAAGCGAGCGGATGTTCGCGCGAGACGAGGCAAGGCCGCACCCGCTGCAGCAGCGTGGGTTCGCTGCCGTCACCCTGCTCGATGTCGGTCATCGCGATCAGACGGATGACATAGCCCAGCGTATCCGCCTGTGCGATATCGGCGGCCTGAACCCTGGTGATGCCGGTCACGCGCACCGAATCGAAATCGACCTTCGCTCCGAATCCGATTGCGGCCAGAATCGCCAGCTTGTGCGCGGCATCCACGCCTTCGATGTCGAAAGTCGGATCGGCTTCGGCATAGCCCAGCAGCTGCGCCTGCTTCAGCGTCTCGCCAAAGTCCGCGCCGGTGTCTTCCATGGTGGAGAGAATATAATTGCAGGTGCCGTTGAGGATGCCATAGATTCGCTCAAGGGCATTGGCCGCAGTGCCTTCGCGCAGCCCCTTCACCACCGGGATACCGCCCGCGACAGCGGCTTCGAACTTCAGCGCCACATCGCTCGCCTCGGCCAGTTCGGCCAGCGCCAGGCCGTGATGCGCAATCATCGCCTTATTGGCGGTAACTAGCGGCTTACCCTTTTTTAGCGCAGCGCGGGCCAGCGCCAGAGCCGGTCCATCCGATCCGCCGACCAGCTCGACCACTACGTCGACATCCTCGCGCTGGGCCATCGCCGCCATGTCGTCGACCCAATCGAAGCGGGAGAGATCGACGCCGCGATCCTTTGTCCGGTCCCGCGCGCTTACCGCGACCACTTCGAGCGGGCGGCCCGCCCGCGCTGTCAGCAAGTCCCGATTGGTTTCGAGCAGGCGGATCACGCCCGCCCCGACCGTACCGAGCCCGGCAAGCGCAATGCGCAGGGGTTTCGCGGCAGGCGAATCAGACAACTTCATTCTCCTCGTTCCGGCCCAGCGCCTTGCGCGCAGCTTCGGGCACTACAACCGGCTGCCCGCTGTCCAGATCGACATGGACATGCACCAGCATAATTCGAGCGCGTAGATCCTCCGGACCCTGCGCACCATAGAACTCGATCCGGGTTTCCACGCTCGTTCTGCCAATTCGCGCGGTGCGCGCCCGGCCTTCCACGATCTCATCCGCGCGGATCGGTTTCACGAAATCGACCTCCGCGCGCGCGACGTGGAACTCCAGCGCGCCCTCTCCTGTGAAATGCAGTCCGCATTCGCGCCAGTATTCGGTGATGATCAGGTCGGCATATTCGAGATAGCGCGAGTTGAAGACGACCGATTGCGGGTCGACCTCGGCATAGCGAACGCGAAAGGAATGGCTGAAGGTTTCGGGCATGGTCTCACGCCCCTAGCGCGAGCGATGGACGCGAGGGAACCACTTTGTCTTGCAGCAAGGCTAGTTCGGCTTGATTGAGCCGGGCCGGGGCCTGGTTGCTAGTCCCGGCGTATGCTGCGTACGCAAGGCCCCAGCGATGCCAGCACGAATGCATAGTCGCGCTGCGCCTGCGCGCGCTCTGCCGGAACGCGCGAGAGGTTCGCACTCGAAGGCAGGCGCTGCGGGAGAGCGCAGGCGAGCCGATACCAGGCCAGCGTGTTCGGCTCAGGAGGGCGTGCGGCCTGATCGATGATCTCGCCCCATGACACGCCCCACACCGGTTCACGACCAGGGCGCCGCAGCACGGTGAGCGAGACGGGCGATCGGTCGCGCGTTTCGAGGAAGATCTGGGTCTCCGATTCGCCAGCCAGATTGCCGGCGACGGACAGGGCATCGCGCACGCCTGTAATGGTTGGAGGAGCCTCGGGCGAGGCGAGCGCCGCCAGCACGGGCCGCACGCGCGCCTCCAGTTCCGGCGAATAGGCGAGCTGCCCTTCGGGCCCGACCAGTTGCACTTCACCCGGCCTGTCTGAAACCGTCCGGGCAAACAGCAGGACTTCCTGCTTCTTGAGCTTGGGCACCTTGCCTTTCGAATCGAGCGGAACGTCAACGAGGTAGCGCAGCGATTCGCCGATCGGTGCCGAGCCCGTCATCAGCGCGAGCGTGCGCGCCTCTATATAGAGTCTTGCGAATCCGGGTGAGAGGCCAGGTGCTCGCTCGGGTTCGACAACGATCTGGCGCTGGATCTGTGCACGGATGACCAGTTCCGAGGAATCCCCCAGATCGGCCAGATCGGCGTAGGACAATTGAACCGGTGCATCTTGGGCCGCAATCGGTGTGGGAGCCATGGAAGCGGCGAGCAGAACGGCAAGCGATGCCGCCAAATATCTGGATTTACTAATGTTTTTTCGGATTTCCATGCTCGTCCTTCTGTCTTTGCCAGGATGGATCGGTCCAATCCATCCGCCCGATCTCTGAAAACTAATGGGCCTTATCATGATTTCATAGGGGAACGGCTGAATCACCAATTAACCGGAAAAGCGATTGCTTGGGGTCCGCTTGCTCGTTAAAGCGGCCTGAAGGACTGGGTTGAGGGGGCAAGTGTAACTCCGGTCCGGTTGCGGATCTGCCGAAGTGTAGGACCGCGGTCCATCCGGGCGACCTTGCCAACGCTCGGTCAGGGAGGACTTGAAGTTTGCGGGTCGCGCAAATTACGGTTTGCGTTTCCCGGTTGTTTGGGCATTGCCCCAGTGAAGTAGATGGAGAGAAAGCGACTGGATGGCCTACGCTGACCAACAAATGAGCGGCAATCGCGTTGTTGCTCTGATCATCGTGGCGTTGATTCATGTGGCGATCGGCTACGTGCTCATCAGTGGTCTTGCCTATGAGGCGGCCAAGAAAGTTGTTGAGCGCGTAACCACCGTCGATATTGATGAACCGCCTCCACCCGAAGAACCGGATGAGCCGCCGCCGCCGGAGCCTGACGCTCCGCCGCCCCCGGTCGCTCCGCCACCGCCGATTAATATCGCGCCGGCGCCACCTCCGATCCAGACACAGCCGACGATTCCGCCGCCAGCGCCACCAGCGCTGATCGTGCCGCCGCCGGCCCCACCGGCTCCGCCACCAGCGCCTTCCCAGGCGCGAGGGGTTTCGCCCAAGGGTCAGTCGCGCTGGGCTCGCCGGATTCAGGAGAACTATCCGTCGCGCGCATTGCGTGAGGAAATCCAGGGTACCGTCGGCGTTCGCGTCACGGTCGGTGCAGACGGCCGCGTCAGCTCCTGCAGTGTTACCGCATCGAGCGGCTCGAGCATTCTCGATGATGCTGCCTGCAAGGGGATGCAACGCTACGCCCGTTTCGACCCTGCGCTGAACGATGCCGGCAACCCGGTTTCGGGAAGCTGGTCGACCAGGATTACCTACCAGTTGAACTAAGGGAAGGGCCCGAGAGAGGCTGGGCCCGGACCCTCGCTAGGACAAACTTTCAAGAGGACTATTCGCAATGATTATCGAACTTCTTTCTGCTGCAGCTGAAGCAGCCCCGGATACCAAGTTTGGTTTCATGGAAGCCATGGAACAGGGCGGCGCGATCGCCTGGTCGATCCTGACCGTGCTGGTCATTATGTCGGTCGGCTCGTTCTACATCCTGATCACCAAGCTGCTCGCCCAGAACAAGATCCTGCGCCAGCTCAAGGCAGTTCGCACCCAGTTCTGGCGTGCGGGTTCGCTCAAGGAAGGCGCAACCAAGCTCGAGAAGAACAGCGCATGGCGCCAGATCGTCGACGACGCCATCAAGGCTGACGACGAGCACGGCAAGATGACCGATTCGATGGAAGCGCATGACTGGATGCACGGTTCGCTCCAGCGTTCGCAGGATTCGATCAATTCGGTCCTCGCCGGCGGCCTGCCGTTCCTCGCTACCGTCGGTGCAACCGCTCCGTTCGTCGGTCTGCTCGGTACGGTTATCGGTATCTACCGCGCCCTGATCAACATCGGCCTCGCCGGTTCGGCTTCGATCGACAAGGTCGCGGGCCCGGTTGGTGAAGCACTGATCATGACCGCCATCGGCCTGCTCGTGGCTGTGCCTGCCGTGCTTGCCTACAACTGGCTGCAGAGCCGCAACCGCCGCATCGGCGAACTGCTGGGCGCGTTCTCGACGGACATCCTGGCTTACCTCAGCTCGAATGGCTCGGTTAAGCCGGCCACCATGGCTGCGCCTGCCAAGGCACCGGCCAAGCCGGCCGCTGCGCCCGCCAAGCCCGCCTGATTATCGCGATCGGAGGGCGCTCGCGGGCGCCCTCCATTCCGACCAATGGCACATACTACGGATAGGATGATCTAATGGCGATTCAGATGGGAGGCGGGGACGAAACCCCGATGTCAGACATCAACACCACGCCACTTGTGGACGTGATGCTGGTGCTTCTGATCATCTTCCTCATCGCGGTTCCGGTGGCGATCCAGACGATCGAGAAGCTTCAGATTCCGATCATGGAATCGGCCGAATCGAAGGACAAGGTTGAAAACCTGCTGCTGACCGTGAGCACCACCGATGCGGCTGGACGCAGTGCGGGTGATCCGGGATTCGAAGGCGCATCGCGCCAGGGCGAATGCCGGGTTTACTTCAACAACATCACTCCGGTGAACTCGGAAGAGCTCTACGATCAGGCCTTCGAACGGCTCGATGCGATCGTGCAGCGCGCAGGTGGGCCGGAAGCGATCATGGAAAACCCGGAAATGATTCCGCAGGTGCACATTCGCGGTGACGTGAATGCACCGTGGCGCTGCGTCGCCGGCACGATCTACAACGTGCAGGCTGCTGGCTATCCTACGGTCGGCTTCATTTCGAACCCGGTGGATCCGAACGCTTGATCCGGCCGCAAGAGATACAGGAGTAACACACCATGGCAATGGCAGGCGGCAAGGATGATGGCTCGCCGATGATGGAAATGAACATGACGCCGTTGATCGACGTCCTGCTCGTGCTCCTCATCATGTTCATCATCACCATTCCCGTTGCGACGCACTCGGTCGATATCGATCTTCCAGCGCCTTCGGACACCCCGCTCGACGTGGTTCTCGATCCGGTCAAGAACAAGCTCGTGCTGACCCAGGACAACCAGATCCTGTGGAACGCAGAGCCGATCAACCAGGGGCAGCTTGTGACGCTGCTGCAGGAATCGACCCAGATGAACCCGGAACCCGAGCTGCAGTTCGAACCTGAAGCACTCGCGAGCTACGACCTTTCGGCCAAGGTGCTTAATATCATCAAGGCATCGGGCGTGACCAAGTTCGGTTTCGTCGGCAACGAGAAGTATCGCGTCTTCGGAGCGTCCGGCTCGCAATAGCAACCGGGACGAAGCTGAAAACATCGAGAAGGGGCGGAGCGATCCGCCCCTTTTTCGTTGGCTGGGCCACAATACCAGTTTTCGCCCACCAATCCCTTGCCCCGAGGCCTTCCCATCAGGCCCTTCACGCTATGCCCTTCTTGCCGGGACCGTCCCCAACCCGGTTCCAGGCAGTTCACGATACGCACCTTGCCACAGTCTATGTGATGCTATATCATCCCAACATTCGCGCTCGCTCTTCGGGAGATTGACGATGGCATATGTTGCAAGACGCTATAGCCCGTTCCGCCCCAAAGTGGCCTCGCGTCCAATGTCGGACATGAACGTCACCCCCTTCATCGACGTGCTGCTGGTGCTCATCATCATGCTGATCATGGTGGTGCCGATCGCCACCCACTCGCTCGACATTCCGCTGCCGACCGCACGGGGAACCTACGAATTCCGCGACACCAACACCGTGTCGATCGATGCGCAGGACCACCTGTTCTGGAACGGTCAGGCCATCGGGCGGCAGGAACTGCTCAACCAGCTCGCCAGCGCAGCCAAACTGCCAGACGATCCCGTCGTCCGTTTCGAACCAGACGCGCTCGCCAGCTATGACATGAGCGCCAGGACCATCGCCTTGATCAAGGATTCGGGCATCAAGAACTTCGCCTTCGCCGGGAATTACAAATATCGGGAATTTGAGCGCTAACCGGTGATCGGGCCGGAAGGGACATCCCCCCACCCTTCCGGCTCGAACTACTCCTCCGCCAGCGCATCCACCCGCATGGCCTCAGCCGCCAGCGTCTCAGCCTCGAGCAGCAGTTCCTCATCGACCGCGCCCTGCGGCACAGCCTCGCGCCCGATCATCGTCATCACCGGCACCGCCAGCGGGCTGACCCGGTCGAGTTCGACATGGACCAGTTCTCGTTCCGATCGCTCCAACAGGTCTGCAAGCCGCCCAACATCGGTCATCCGCGCGCGGGCATCGGCCCAGGCTGCTTCAAGCAGCACATGGTCGGGCTCGTATTTGCGCAGCACGTCGTAGATCAAATCGGTCGAGAAGGTGACTTGCTTGCCGGTCTTGCGTTTGCCCGGATGCTGCCGCTCGACCAGCCCGCTGATCACCGCCACTTCGCGAAAGGCGCGTTTGAGCAGGTAGGAATCCTGCACCCATTCGACGAATTCATGCGCCAGAATATCCGGTGAAAGGAGCGGTGCCGGATCCTTGACCGGTTTCAATCCCCAGACCGCGAGCGAATAGTCATTGGCGACGAAGCCGCCCGGTTGCAGGCCGCGATCCTCCATCCGCCGCGTAATCAGCATCCCCAGGCTCTGGTTCGCGTTCCAGCCTTCAAACGTATAGTAAGCGGTATAGTGCTTGCGGTGATGCGGGAAGCTCTCGACCAGCAACATTCCCGGCCCCGGCAACTCGCTGCGCCAATCCTGCACTTCCAGCCATTCGCGCACATCGTCGGGGAAGCGCCCCCAGCCGGCGCGATCGACCAGCATTTCACGCACCCGGCCTGACAGATGTGTGCTGATCGGCAGGCGCTGCCCGCCATAGCTGGGAATGGTGGCGCTCTTCTTCGCCGCGCGCACCACCACGTCCATATCCTTGAGCTGTTCGACTTCCAGGCTCAGCCCGGCGAAGAAGAAGGTATCGCCGGGGCTTAACGTCGCCGCAAAGCGCTCCTCGACCTTGCCAAGGTTGCGCCCGTTACGGAAGCGCACGGTGAGCATTTCGCTATCGACGATGATCCCGGCGTTCATCCGGTGACGCTGGGCGTGTTCGGGATGGGTCAGCCGCCACACGCCATGCTTGTCGCGCGTGATCCGCTTGAACTTGTCATAGGCACGCAAGGCGTATCCGCCATCGGCGACAAATCCGAGCACGCGCTGCCAATCCTCCTGCTCGACCCAGGCATAGGCGAGCGAACTTCGAACCTCGGCCAGCAGCTCGTCCTCACGGAATGGGCCGGCGCAGGCGCAGGCCATGACGTGCTGCGCCAGCACGTCGAGCCCGCCGGGGCGGAAGTCCTCTCCATCGCGCTGCCCGTCATCGACCGCATCCTTCGCTGCCGTCGCTTCGAGGAACTCAAAGCGATTGCCGGGCACCAGGATCGCCCGGCTCGGCATGTCGAGCCGGTGGTTGGCACGCCCGATCCGCTGCAACAGGCGGCTGGAGCCCTTGGGCGCACCCATCTGCACCACGCAATCGATGTCGCCCCAGTCGACTCCGAGATCGAGGCTGGCCGTGCACACCAGCGCGCGCAATTCGCCGCGTGCCATCGCCCCTTCGACCTTGCGCCGCGCTTCCTTTGCCAGCGAGCCGTGATGGATACCGATGGGCAGATTGTCGTCATTCACATCCCACAGCATCTGGAAGATGTATTCGGCCAGGAAACGCGTGTTGGTGAAGATCAGCGTGGTCTTGTTGCGGCGGATTTCTTCGTAGAGCTGCGGGATTGCCCAGCGTCCGGCATGGCCGCCCCAGGGGACGCGTTCTTCTTCAGGCAGCAGGATTTCGACTTCGGGCGCGGCCCCCTTTTCGCCTTCGACCAGCTCCACCGAATCCAGATCACCCCAGGGTGCCAGCCACGCTTTGAAACCTTCTGGATCGGCAAGGGTGGCCGAAAGCGCCACGCGCTGCATATCCGGTGCAATCGCTTGCAACCGCGCGAGGCTGAGCGCCAGCAGATCGCCGCGTTTGCCGGTGGCAAAGGCATGCACCTCGTCCACCACCACGCGTTTCAACCCTCGGAACAGTTCGAAACTGTCGGGATAGGATAGCAGCAGCGAGAGACTCTCGGGCGTGGTCAGCAGCACATGCGGCGGGCGGGCGCGTTGGCGCTTCTTGCGGTCGGACGGCGTATCGCCGCTGCGCGTTTCGACCCGGATTGGCAGGCCGATCTCCCCGATCGGGGCCAGAAGATTACGTTGCACGTCATGCGCCAGCGCCTTCAGAGGCGAGACATAGAGCGTGTGCAGCCCATCATGCGGTTCGCTGCCTTCGAGCGTGGATGGCGCGAAATCGGCCAGCGTGGGAAGGAAGCCCGCCAGCGTCTTGCCCGCACCGGTATCGGCCACCAGCAGCGCGTGCTTGCCGCTAATCGCCGCCTCGAGCATTTCCGCCTGGTGCCGCCGCACGCGCCAGCCGCGCCCATCAAACCAGGCTGCAATCTCGGCGGGAATCGCGGCGCGCTGCATCGGCCGACCCTAACCGATCATTTGGCAAAAGGCGCGGGAGGAATCAGCCCGCGAAGAGTGGCAGGCGCGCTACCTCAGTTTCGCTGAGCTCGATCGTGAGGATCTCGGCCAAGGCCTGCCGCCAGCTCGCCGCGTCGAGCAGTTCGCTTGTCTCGGTCTCCATCCCGCGCGTCACGTTCAGTTGCTGATCGGTCAAAGCGGCAAACCCGTCCACCAGCGCGATGCTGGCGATATGGAGAGTGGTGAAGCGCGTATCGGGGCGAGTAGAAGTCCAGTGATTGGCCTGCTCCAGATCTTCCTGTGCGACTTCCGCCAGATCGAATGTGTACTGCTTCTGCCACCCGTCATCGCCTGCGCCCGGCGCAGCGCGTTCAAGCAACCATTCGCCTTCGAGCCCGCCTGCCTGCTGCCGCAAGCGGTGCAGCATGCCATCGGGCGAAGCGGATCTGGCGCCGTCGGCCAGCAGCAGCGGCGGAGCATAGGAACCGCCAAAGCCCGCATCGGCGATCCATGCCTCTCCCCCAAGTTCCACCAGCAGCAGCATATGCGTGCGGGGCGGCACCGGATCGGGCGGCCCGAAACGCACCCGCGCCAGCAGCGACCTGTGGGCGATGCCCAGCTGCGAGAGCATGTCGGAATAGAGCCGGTTCTGTTCGAAGCAATATCCGCCGCGCCGCGCCGTGACGAGCTTGCCGAACACACTTTCGCTGTCGATCGCAATGCCGCGCCCGAGTGGGATATCGAGATTCTCGAACGGGATCGCCGTGCGGTGGGCGAGCTGCATCGCTGCCAGCGCCTCTGCATCGAAATGCGCCGGCGGTTCCCAGCCAATCCGCGCGCAATAGGCAGCGAGGTTACTCAAGCGGCTCGTCCCGCCCGACCGGATCTGGTGCCCTAGTCATCAGCGCCGAGACGGTCAGGCGAAATCCCGAGCAATTCGGAAATGCGCGCCCTTTCCTCATCGCTCAAGTCCTTCGTCTCGCGCGGCGGCGGAAGTTCGGCCATGCGTTCCTGCATCGCCTTTGCCATTTCAGGCATCATCTCCATCATGGCGGGCATCATCTCTCCCATCGCGGCCAGCACCTGCCGATCGGTCATGATCAGCATAGATTCGCTGGCGTATTTGCTGCCTGTCGGGGTCGCAAAATAGGCGTTGAGATCGGACAGTTCGGACTGGGAGAAGCGCACTGCATAGGCGCGCGTAAGGCCCGCCCTCACGCTCGGCTCCATCTGATCCATCAGCCGCGTCATCCAATCGATCATCACGCCTGACGCGATTTTCTGTCGCTGCCCATAGGCTGGATCCATGATCTGCATAAGCTCGGACAGCGTACCATCGCCGAGCGAGTCGACCTTTTCCTGGGGGAGCCCGGCCATGGCGATGAGCGACTTGGGCGGCATCTGCGAAACCTGGCCCATGACGCTATCCATCACAGGGCGCATCGTGTCGTTCATCATCTTCATATAGGTGCCGGCAGGGAAGATCTTGCCGACAACGGCCTTGGCGGCAGGCAGGCGCGCTTCCTGTTCGCCGGTCAGCGGATCGGCCTTGAACAATTCCTGCATCGCGGCAGCAGCTTGGGCACCGGATTGGTCCGATTGCGCCGCCACCGGCTGTGCCAGTAAAGCCAGGCCTACGCCGAGAGAAAAGATTGTCTTGCGGATCATGCAGGTATCCTCCTTCAGGAAATTCGGTTTCAATGGCCCACGCTTTCGCCGCGTTCGAGGCCCGACGCCTCGAGCTGCCCGTCGATCTGCGCGATCAGCCGCTGAAGCCCTTCCTCGCTGTCGCTCTCGGCGCGCGCGACCAGCACATCCTGCGTGTTGGAGGCGCGCAGCAGCCACCAGCCGTCATCATTGGTGACGCGCACGCCATCGGTGTCGTTGACCTCTGCCGGACTGCCAGCCAGCCGCGCCTTGACCTCATCGATCGCGGCGAACTTGCGGCTCTCATCGACCTGGAAGCGCATTTCCGGCGTATTGAGCATTTGCGGCATGGCACTGCGCAGCTCGGTCACCGATTTGCCCAGCCTGGCCGATGCCGCGATCAGCCGCACACCGGCATAAAGCGCATCGTCGAAACCGTAATAGGTGTCGGCGAAGAAGACGTGACCGCTCATCTCGCCAGCCAGCGGAGAGGAAACTTCCTTCATTTTGGACTTAATAAGCGAGTGGCCCGTCTTCCACATCAGGGGCGTGCCGCCGCAGGCCGCGACATGATCGAACAGTGCGCGCGATGCCTTCACATCGGCGATGATCGTCGCATTTTCGCGGGTCTTGAGCAGATCTTCGGCATAGATCATCAGCAGCTGGTCGCCCCAGATCACGCGGCCTTCACCGTCGATCGCACCGATCCGGTCGCCATCGCCGTCAAAAGCCACTCCGAAATCGAGCTGCTTTGCCGCGACGAGTGCGCGCAGATCTTCCAGATTGGCTTCAACGGTTGGATCGGGATGATGATTGGGAAACTCGCCATCTACTTCGGTAAACAGCAGGTGATGTTCGCCGGGAAGGCGAGCGGCAAGCTTCTCGAGCGCGGGGCCGGCGGCACCGTTCCCCGCATCCCAGCCAACGCGCAGACCGGACAGGGCATCGGCATCGATCCCGTCGAGACCGCGCAGGAGCCGGTCGACATATTCGTCCAGGATATCGCGCGATTCGACCTCGCCCGTTCCGTCGGCCCATTCGCCAGCAGCAGCGATCCGGCCCAGCTTCTGGATATCGGAGCCGAAGAAAGGGCGCCCCTGAAATACCATCTTGAAGCCATTATAATTGGCGGGATTGTGGCTGCCAGTTATCTGAATGCCGCCATGCACCTCTTCGCTTGAGGCTTCCGCATAATAAAGCATCGGCGTGGGGCCCATGCCCACCCGCACCACGTCACAACCGCTGGCGGTGAGCCCTTCGATCAGCGCATGTTCGAGCATGGGCGAGCTGACCCTGCCATCATATCCAACCGCGACCTTGCTGCCGCCTGCCTGACGCAGCAAGGTGGCAAAGCCGCGCCCGATCGCGCGCGCATCGTCCGGCCCAAGCGTTTCGCCAATGATGCCGCGAATGTCATATTCACGCAGGACGGTTTCGTGAAACTGGTGGTTCATTTCGGGAGGTCTGCCTCTTGTCTCGCTCTACTACGCGTCGTGTCGCACCGCTTTAGGCGGTGTTGAAGCACTGTGTGAAGGCAAATTGTTTCAGTTGCGGTCGGGCAGTTCGTCAAGCAGCAGATCGCGCGCGGCATTGGCTTCATGAACCTGGTCATTGGTGCCGCCGCGATCGGGATGAACCAGTGCAATCAAGCGCTTATGTGCATCGACAATCTCGCCATGGCCGGCATCGGCGCGCACGCCCAACAGCTTGCGTGCGCGGAACAGAGCCTGGCTGCGCGTGGATTGAGGGTTCAGATATTCCCATGGCCAGCGGCCAAAGATCGTCTTGACGGCGAAACACACCAGCGCGGCAATGACAATCAGTCTGATCATGATTCAGGCAGCCGTATCATTGCTCAAGCAAGCTCCAGTTGCGGTTCTTTCCGCATGAAGTCGGGAAGCTTGAGCGCCTGAACCAGTTGGCGAAGCTCCTGCCGCGCGACCAGGTGGCTGGTGCCGAGTTCGCCCAGATGCCCCTTGTCGAGCAAGGTCAGACCTGAAGGAAACAGCTCGCGATAGATCACGCGCTCGCTAAGCCCCTGCGCCACTCGGAAACCGACGCGCTTGGAAAGCTCGCTCAGCGCCTGCTCGATGCGCGCCATATTGCGCGCCTCGACATGGCCGGTGCGGTTGCGCACCACCACCCAGTCCATTTCGCGTCGCTGCTGTTCGATCGTTGCGCGGCTGCGCTTGATCCGCGCTTCCCAGATCAGTTCGGCATAGAAGCTCAGCCGCTTGACCTTGAAAGTTTCGCCTTCGACCTGGCCGATCAGGTCGAAGTCGACGAAACTGTCATTCATTGGCGTAACCAGCGTATCGGCCTCGGTGGCGGCATGGCGGGCCAGTTCGTCATCGCGCCCCGGCGTGTCGAATACCACGAAGTCGCAGCCCTTGCCGAGCTCACCCACAAGCTCTTCCATCCCGCCAACGTCGCCCTGATAGACCGCAAAACTGGCAGTCGGCAGGTCGATCCTGCGCCGTTCCGCCGTCTCTGCACGGTTTTCCAGATAGCGCGCAAAGGTGCGCTGGCGCGGGTCGAGATCGATCGCCGCCACGCGCGCACCGCGATAGGCAAGCGCCACCGCCACATGCACGGCTGTGGTCGATTTGCCAGTGCCGCCCTTCTCGTTGGCGAACACAATTCGATGCGGGCGAATGTCGGACACTATGAAGCTCTTTCGATCGGCTTGTGCGACCCGCTTCGTGCGGGCTAGGAATGGTGCCGAACATATCCAAGGGGCCAAATCCGTGCAAACTGCCAGCACGCTCAAGATGTTGAGAAGATCGTTAGGCGCGTTGCGCAACGAAGGGGGCACCATCGCACTGGTTCCCACGATGGGTGCACTCCACGAAGGGCATTTGACGCTGATGCGCGATGCAAAAAGTGCCTGTGATCATGTGGTTGCATCGATCTTCGTCAATCCTACGCAATTCGGCCCGAACGAAGATCTGGACGCTTACCCACGCCAACTGGCGGAAGACTCCGCCATGCTCGAATCCGAGGGTGTCTCACTGCTTTGGGCCCCAACGGTGGAGGAAATGTATCCGAAGGGCTTCGCCACCAGCATCTCGGTCAGCAAGGTGAGCGAGGGTTTCTGCGGTGCAGACCGGCCCGGCCATTTCGATGGGGTCGCAACCGTTGTCTGCAAACTGTTCAATCAGGTGCAGCCCGACAAGGCATTCTTTGGTGAGAAAGACTATCAGCAACTGGCGGTGATCCGCACGATGGCGCGGGATCTCGACCTCACCTTTCCCCACGCCGATGCCATCGTCGGCGTGCCGACTGTGCGCGAGGCCGATGGGCTCGCGATGTCGAGCCGAAACCGCTACCTTACGCCCGAAGATCGCGAACGCGCCGCGACCTTGCCGCGCGCCATGCAGGAAGCCATCGCCCGGATCGAGGACGGACAGAACGTGACACGCACGCTCGCCGCGCTGGAAGACGAGTTGCTGGGCGCCGGTTTCGACCGGGTGGACTATGCCGAACTGGCAGACGCCAGCAGCCTGGAACGGCTCGATACGCGCAGCTCGGGGCCAGCCCGGCTGCTGGTTGCGGCCCGGATTGGCGGAACGCGTTTGATCGACAATATGGCAGTAACGTGATCCAGCATGCTTCGGCCCTCGACTTGCCTTCAAATGGCCGTAAATATAGTGTTGTAATTACACAGAAATGCGCTGGCGGATTACTATGACTGCAACGCATGAAAAATATTGGGAAGCGCTCGACGAAGCATCACGTGCGAGCAGGTGGGTCCCATTTCGCAGGGCGATCCATTCAATCCTCGATGCGATAGAGTTCGACGCGCTTTACTTTCTCGCTCCGGTTGTCGCCGACCGCCGGATCGGACGTGTTGTGTGGAATATCGGTTTCCCGCGCGAACTCGAAGCCTTGTACAAGAAGGCCGGTTGGAAGACCGATCCGCTCCCCGATATCGCGCTCAATCGAACCAATGCCTTCCGCTTTTCGGACGCGCCGCGCCTTACCAAGCTGGATAACCGGCAAAGAGCCTTCCTGGAACAGTTGGGCGAAGGCGTTGCAGTCCATTGCACCGGGCCTTACGCCCGTGCCGGCTTTGTCGGCGTCGCGCGGCCGAAGAACCCGGATCTCGACGATGCTCTGGTTCGAAAGGTTCAGGTCGCAGCACAGCTTTGCTTCCAGCGTTATTGCGAGATTGCCGGTTCGCATTACGAACAGCCGCCCGATTTGTCGCAGCGGGAACTCGACGTGATCCGGTGGATCGGAGAGGGCAAGAGCAACGCGGTTATTGCCGACATCCTGGGCATCACCAAGAATTCGGTCGATAGCTATGTGAAGCGAATCTTCGCGAAACTTGGCGTGTCAGACCGAACGGCCGCTGCCGTTCGCGCGGTTGCGTTGGGGCTGATCGCTACCGGAAAGCACAGCAAGCAAGCAGCGCATCGGGTGCGTTGGAAAACCTGAATTCGGAAGCGACCCTCAATTGAGGGACAAGCAATAATGTTACAAGAATGTTAAAGGCCATGCCAGACGGACTGCTAGAGTCCTTCGGGTTCAACCGGGCGTAGCCAGAAATCTGGCGCGTCCGGTTTTTTGCTTTCTCGCTACACAGTTAGCTTGCCAGAACGAGCCCTTGATCCAGATCAACTCTGGCGCCGAATTGTTCGGCGAACAAGCCATGCGCTGACAATTTGGCGAAAGAATCTATCACGCGATACGGCCTTCGAAGGCCTCCCAGTGACGCAGATCGCCGCAAGGTCGGCTGGAGCGGGTAAGGGGAATCGAACCCCTCTAGCTAGCTTGGAAGGCTAGAGCATTACCACTATGCTATACCCGCCCGCTCATGCCGATCGGCAACAGGCGCGCGCAATTGCCACGGCGAGGCGGGTCTCGTCAATATCCCGCGTGACCATTCAGCTGAGCGCTACGATGCTCGCGAGGATCAGCCGCACCAGATCGGCCTGCCCGCGCGTCCCCGTCTTGGCGTAAATCCGCTTGGAATAGAGCCGCGCGGTTTCGACGGTGATGCCCAAGGTCTGCGCCGCTTCTGCAATCTTGACGCCGCGGCTTATCAGCAGCGCCAGTCGCGATTCCTGCGCGGTGAGGCCGAACAATTCGGCCAACTGGACGCTGCGCTCTTCGCTGCCCGGCTGCTCGCCATGGACGAATGCGACGATGATCGTGCCATGCGCCCGTTCGCGCATCGCGCCGGGCGAGGTTGTCAGCAGCATGTCGAGCCAGGGCTCGTCCGAGAGATGCACCGCACGCGAAAGCTGCTCGCCCCTATTGGCATGTTCGAGAAACCGCCGCAGTCCGGCCTGCGCCTCGCGCGAGACAGGCCGCAGCCTGCCATCGGGCGCGCGCTGCAGCGCACCGCCTCCTTGCAACATCACCTCCGCCTCATCGCTCAGATCCGCGATTCGCCCTTGCGGATCGAGAATCAGCCAGCCGAAATTGAGCCGCCGCATCGCATCGGCCGTGATCCCGGCCCGCATCCGCTCGCGCTCCAGCGCAGCCCAGGTTCCCAGCGCTATTTCGAAATGATCTGCGAGACTGCCGAGCAGTGATGCGTCCGCTCCGGTGAAATCGCCGCGCCTGCGGCCGATCATGGCCCACATCTGGCTGCCGCCTGGATCGGCGATTCGCATGATGCGCAGCTGGGTCAGGTCGCGCTCCGTCATGAAATGCTGGAGGAAGTCCGACTGCCCCCCTCCGGTCAGTTCGGCAGAAGAATAGACCCGCTTGGCCCTTAGCGCCGAACGGCGTGAAGGACCGACCCCGATGAGCTCATCAACCTGGTCTCGCGCCAGGAAGCGAGCCGGGCCCTGCTCTGCCTCCAGCGCGATGATTTCCGGCTGTTCCTGCCCGCGCGACAACAGGATCCCGGCGAAATCCGCGCCGGTGCGGCGACGCAATCCATCGAGGAACTCTTCCCACGGAGGCGAGCCGAGCGTCCCGCGATGCAGCGCGGCAACAAGGTCCTGCCCGGCGAGAATCGTGATGGCCATAGGCGCTATATCCCATTTGGGAACTGCGCGAGCAAGGCGATTATGCCAGTGAGCCGCCCGTTCGATAAAAATGGCGGCACAACAGATGCATAATTTGACCCATCTCGACCGGCTCGAAGCCGAAAGCATCCACATCATGCGTGAAGTGGTGGCCGAGGCTGAAAAGCCGGTCATGCTCTATTCGATCGGCAAGGACAGTGCGGTGATGCTGCATCTGGCCCGCAAGGCGTTCCACCCTGCGCCGCCGCCCTTCCCGCTGCTGCATGTCGACACCACCTGGAAGTTCAAGGCGATGTACGACCTGCGCGAGAAGATGGCGCGCGAGATCGGCATGGAATTGCTCGTCTGGCACAATGAGGAAGCGCAGGAACGCGGGATCAACCCGTTCGACCATGGGCCGCTCCACACAGACATGTGGAAGACGCAGGGCCTCAAGGATGCGCTCGACCACTTTGGTTTTGACGCGGCATTCGGCGGCGCGCGCCGCGACGAGGAAAAGAGCCGCGCGAAGGAGCGCGTCTTCTCCTTCCGTACCGCGAGCCACGGCTGGGACCCGAAGAACCAACGCCCCGAGTTGTGGAACCTCTACAACGCCAGAAAAGCCAAGGGCGAAAGCATTCGTGTGTTCCCGCTCAGCAACTGGACCGAGCTGGATATCTGGCAATATATCATGCGCGAGAACATCGAGATCGTGCCACTCTATTTCGCCGAAGAGCGCCCGACCTACGAATGGGAAGGCCAGCTGTTCATGGCCGACGATCCCGAACGGCTGGAAAAGGTGCTGGGCAGGAAGCCCGAAATCACCAACCGCTCGGTGCGCTTCCGCACGCTGGGCTGCTGGCCATTGACCGGCGCGGTCGAAAGCACTGCAAAAACACTCGCCGACGTGGTGCAGGAAACCCTGCTCACCGCCACCAGCGAACGCCAGGGCCGCGTCATCGACAAGGATGAGGGCGGCGCCGGCATGGAGAAGAAGAAGCAGGAGGGGTATTTCTGATGACCGAGCATAAGGCATATCAGGCGGACGCCCTCATTTCCGAGGATATCGGAGCCTATCTCGAGCAGCATCAGAACAAGCAGCTGCTGCGCTTCATCACCTGCGGCAGCGTGGATGACGGCAAGAGCACGCTGATCGGGCGCCTGCTTTACGATTCTAAGATGATCTTCGAAGACCAGCTCGCCGCGCTCGAGAGCGACAGCAAGAAGGTCGGCACGCAGGGGCAGGAAATCGACTTTGCGCTGCTGGTCGACGGGCTCGCGGCCGAGCGCGAACAGGGCATCACCATCGATGTCGCCTATCGCTTTTTCGCGACCGAGAAGCGCAAGTTCATCGTTGCCGATACGCCGGGCCACGAACAATACACCCGCAACATGGTGACCGGTGCCTCCACCGCCGACCTCGCCGTGATCCTGGTCGATGCGCGCAAGGGCGTGCTGGTACAGACGCGGCGGCACAGCTACCTGGCGCATCTGATAGGCATCAAGCATCTGGTGCTGGCAGTGAACAAGATGGATCTGGTCGATTACGACCAGGCGGTCTTCGACAAGATCGTTGCGGACTATCGCGCCTTTGCCGAAGAGATCGGCATCGATGGGTTCACCGCGATCCCCATTTCGGGCTTCAAGGGCGACAACATCACTGCTGCGCCTTCGGAAAATACGCCCTGGTATGGCGGACCCAATTACGCCGGGACAAGCCTGATCGACCACCTCGAGAACGTTGAACTGGCCAACACCGCTGCGCAAGAGCGCGCCTTCCGCATGCCGGTGCAATGGGTCAACCGGCCCAATCTCGATTTTCGCGGTTTCACCGGACTGATCTCCGACGGGACGGTCAAGCCGGGCGACAAGATCCGCGTCGTGCCAGCAGGCAAGAACAGCACGGTCAAATCGATCGCGACCTTTGATGGCGACCTCGACGAAGCGGTTGCCGGCCAGTCGGTCACGCTGACTCTGGAAGACGAGATCGATTGCTCGCGCGGCGATGTGATTGCCACCGCCGACGATCCGCCGCAGGCTTCCGACCAGTTCGAAGTCACCGTGGTATGGATGAGCGACGAACCGCTCAAGCCCGGTCGCGGCTATTGGCTCAAGCTCGGATCGCAGTTGGTCAGCGCAAGTGTCGCGGAACCGAAATACGAGATTGACGTCAACACCTTCGAACATCTCGCGGCCAAGACGCTGGAACTCAACGCCATCGGCGTCGCGGAGCTGCGCACAGACAAGCCGATCGTGTTCGAGCCCTATGCCAAGAGCCGCCAGCTCGGTGGATTCATCCTGATCGACAAATTCACCAATGCCACCGTGGCCGCGGGGATGATTCATTTCAGCCTTCGCAGGGCGGAAAATGTGCATTGGCAGCAGACCGACATCAGCCGCGAAAGCCACGCGGCGATGAAGAACCAGACGCCGCGCGTACTGTGGTTCACCGGTCTTTCGGGATCGGGCAAGTCGACCATCGCCAATGAAGTCGAGAAACAACTCAATTTGATGAACCGCCACACCTTCCTGCTCGATGGCGACAATATCCGCCACGGGCTGAACAAGGATTTGGGCTTTACCGAGGCTGACCGGATCGAGAATATCCGCCGGATCGGTGAGGTGGCCAAGCTGATGGCGGATGCGGGCCTGATCGTGCTGACCGCATTCATCAGCCCCTTCCGCGCCGAACGGCGGATGGTGCGCGAGATGCTACCCGAAGGCGAGTTCATCGAAATCTTCGTCGATACGCCGCTGGAAGTGGCCGAGCAGCGCGACGTGAAAGGCCTCTACAAGAAGGCACGCGATGGGCAGCTCAAGAATTTCACCGGGATCGACAGCCCCTATGAAGAGCCGGAGAATGCCGAAATCCGTGTCAACACGGTGGAAATGACGGTAGAACAGGCCGCTGAGCACATCATCCGGCAGATCATGCCGCTGAAGTAATCGCAGGGGGCGACAACTGATGTTCCTGTTCAAGGGGCGCGAAGCGCACAGGCGTTCGTTCGCCAAGGCGGCGAGCTGGCGCATATTGGGGAGCCTCGACACTTTCGTGCTGAGTTGGCTCTTCACCAACAACGTCAAGGCTGCAGGTGCGATCGCCACTACCGAAGTGCTGACCAAGATGGTGCTCTATTACTTCCACGAGAGGGCGTGGAGCACGGTCGGCTGGGGCATTCCAAAGGAGTAATGATGACCGATACCGAGCTCGCGGCCCAACTGGCTCACCATGCCGGACGAATCCTGCTCGAGGTGCGCGCTTCGGGCATGTTCGAGGGCAAGCCGCTGGGCAAGGCAGGCGATCAGACCGCGAACCAGTTCCTTTGCCACGCTTTGCGCGAGCAGCGCCCCGATGACGGGTTGCTCTCCGAAGAGGAGAAGGACGATGCCGGACGGCTGGGCAACAGCCGGGTTTGGATTATCGATCCGGTCGACGGCACGCGCGAATATGGCGAGGAGCGCAGCGATTGGGCGGTGCATGTCGGGCTTGCGATCGACGGCGTGGCGACGCTGGGCGCTGTGGCGCTGCCGGGCCTTGACGGAGGCACGGTGCTGCGTTCCGACCAGCCGCGCGATTTGCCTGAAGCCGCCGCTACTCCGCGCCTGCTGGTCAGCCGCACTCGCCCGGCAAAGGAAGCTGTGGCCGTGGCCGAAAGGCTTGGCGGCGAGCTGGTTCCCATGGGCAGCGCCGGGGCCAAGGCGATGGCCGTGGTAACGGGCGATGCAGAAATCTACCTCCATTCTGGCGGTCAGTACGAATGGGACAGCTGCGCACCGGTGGCCGTGGCCAAGGCGCATGGCCTCCATTGTTCGCGAATCGACGGCTCGCCGCTGGTCTATAACCAGCAGGATACCTATTTGCCCGACCTGCTGATCTGCCGCCCGGAATGGGCAGACAAGGTGCTGGAGCTGGTGCGTGAGCTAGCTTGAAGCATCGCCTTCGGGCGGCGCAATCAGCACTTCGACGCGGCGGTTGGCGGCACGGCCTGCCTCGTTGGGCGAGCCGTCGGGCAGGGCATTGGGCTCGACAGGGTTCTGCTCTCCAAAGCCGATCACGGTCATACGTTCTACATCGGCGCCATGCTCGACCAGCCAGTCCCTCACCGCTTCCGCCCGCGCCAGCGATGCCCGCATATTCACAGCGTCGCTGCCGGCCGCATCGCTATGGCCCGAAATCGTGATCACGCCGCCTTCCTTGAACTGGCGGGAATCGACCACTTCGCCCAGCGCTTCCATCGCCGCATCGCTCAGTTCGGCCCCTCCATCGGGGAAGCCAACCTTCACGGCGAGCGGCTCGATCGGCAGGGGCGGCACCGCCTCTTCCTCGACTTCGGCACGAATGATCGAAACGGGCGGCGTCGAGGGGTCTGACGACGGCGTCGCGGCCGGTTCGGCCGGTGCTTCCGGCTGGCGATCTCCGCATGCGGCAAGCAGTGCTGCCGTGCCGAGTATGATCCAATGTCTGCGGCTCATCTTTGAGTCCTTCCTCTCTATGCCGGTTCCACACCCGGCGCGGTGCCCTTGCCCGTACGGCGAGCGCCCGGCTCTGCCGCTGCCCTGTGCTGAGGCGGGGAAAAGCTGATTACCGTATCTCCCGACCGTGGTTCGGGCCGGGCCGCATGGGTAAAGAAGCGCAATCTTCCGCTCGCGCGCACGAGCAACAGCAATTGCGCGCTCTCGGGCAACTTCTTCTGCGCATCCTCGAAAGTAAACTCGTCGGATAGCCTGGTCTTGCGGAACACCCAGCCCTGCTGCTGGCGTTCATTGACGTCGGATACGCCAAAGCCGGATTCGAACAGAGCCCTGCCGCGTAGCGACGGTGGCAAGGCATGGCGGTCACCTTCTTCGACGCTTTCGCCAAGCTGGAAGACCTGATCGCGCCCGACCTCGTGAGCGAACTCATTGCAGACGAGCGTGTTGTAGGCCTCGTTATCAGTGGCCGCGACCAGCACCTGGAACGGCGAGAGGTCGAGATTGTGTTCGGTCGCTTCGTTGAGGATTTCCCCGTGATAGAACGGCAGGCCCTCACGGCGGGCGGGAGCGAGCCTCTGCCAGCTCGGATCGACGATCAAGACCGGCGCCCTGAGCGTGGACATTTCCTTGGCCAGAGCGATCGTCCAGGGCGTGGAGCCGACGATCAGAAGACCGGGGCGCGAAGTGCCCTTGATGCCGAATATGCGTGCCGCCAGATCGACTGTGAAGCCATGTGCTATCACCGTGGTTACGACCACGGCAAAGCCCAGTCCGGTGAGCAACTGCCCGCCTTCGATCCCCAGGTCCCCGATGCGCAGCGCGAACAGGCCCGAAATTGCAACCAGCACGATCCCGCGCGGCGCAATCCACGCGATAAACAGGCGTTCGTTCCAAGGCACAGAACTGCCTAGCAGGCTGACAAGCACGGTAACCGGGCGGACGACGAACAGCAGCGCCAGCAGGAATGCGGCAGGCCGCCAGCTGGTCTGGAGATAGGTCAGCTCTTCCCATTGCAATGAGGCCGACAAGAGAATGAAAATGCCCGATACCAGCAGCACCGCGACATTCTCCTTGAACGGGTGGATCGAGCGAATACTCGATACGTTCATGTTGGCCAGCGCAACGCCCATGACCGTTACCGCGACGAGCCCGGCTTCATGCTCGATCTGGTTGCTCATCACGAACACGCCGACCACCACGGTGAACAGCACGGGGACCTTGAGAAACTCCGGCACCGCGCCGCGCGGGAAGAGATAGGCGATCGCGCTCGCGGCGGCATATCCGATCAACCCGGAAAGGATCGCTGCAAAGATCAGCGGTGGAACCACGTCAACCAGCGATGCGCCAGGACTTTCGGCAATCTTGCGGAAATATTCATAGGCGATCACCGCGCAGAGCGCGCCGGTCGGATCGTTGACGATGCCTTCCCACTTGAGGATCGAAGCGGGCCGCGGCTCGATATTCGCCTGGCGCAGCAGCGGCATGACAACCGTGGGCCCGGTCACAATCAGAATGCCGCCGAACAGCACCGCGACCGGCCAGACGAGCCCCGCTATGTAGAACCCGGCGAGCGAGCCGAGCGCCCAGCCAACCAGCACGCCGATCGTCGCGAGCCTGATCACCGCGCCCCCCGAATGCCGGAGCTCGCGCAGGTCGAGGCTCAGCCCCCCTTCGAACAGGATAAGCGCCACGCCGATACCGATCATCGGTTCAAGCAAATCGCCAAACGCCTGTTCCGGATGGATGAAGCCGGTGATCGGGCCCGCCAGGAACCCGGCAGTCAGCATCAACACGATCGCCGGCCATCCGGTGCGCCAGGCCAGCCATTGCGCACCGATCCCCAGCACGCCGATCACGGCGATTACAAGAGCCTGCGATTCCATCATTTGCCGGTCAACATCTGCGGGGCAGTCTCGCCTCTCCGTTCATTCAAGGCAATGCTCCTCAAGGGGATTCTTTCCCTCGCGGCCGGCCGAAATGCCCCGATCAATCGCCTTCGAAGGCGATCAGCGTGCGGACGTTGACCCCGGCATTGCGCAATTTCTGCGCGCCGCCCAGATCCGGCAGGTCGATCACGAACAGCGCATAATCCACGCTCGCCCCTGCCCGCCGCAGCAATTCTGCCGCTGCCAGCGCCGTGCCACCGGTGGCGATGAGATCATCCACGATCACCACTCTCTCGCCACTCGCTACCGCCCCTGGGTCGATCTCCAGCCGGTCCGAACCATATTCCAACGCGTAGTCCACCCCGATCGAAGGAACCGGCAGCTTGCCCGGCTTGCGCACCGGAACGAAGCCGAGGTCGAGTTCGCAAGCGACCGCCGCCCCGAATATGAACCCGCGCGCTTCCATCCCCGCGATTGCCTCTGCCCCTACCGAACGGGCCGCATCCGCCAGATGACGCACAGATGCCGCAAAGCCCTGAGGATGGCCGATCAACGTGGTGATGTCGCGGAACTGGATGCCCGGCTGCGGAAAATCGGGAACGGTACGGATCAGGGAGCGAAGTTCTTCAGGCGTCATATCTCTTTTCCCAAAAGCAAAACGCCCCTCGCATCACGTGGATGGAGGGGCGTTGCACTTGTTTGGCAATCGGCGCGATGGATCAGTCGTCGTCGCGCTTCTTGAGCGATGACCAGACCTGAATCTTGGACAGATAGGCCAGCACCGTCGCGAACAGCAGGAAGCCCAGAACGGCCCAGCCGGTCTGCTTGCGCTTCACCAGCTTGGGTTCGGCGGTCCAGGTCAGGAATGCCGCAACGTCAGCCGACATCTGGCTGATGGTCGGTTCCGGATTGCCTTCTGCGTAGGTTACCTGTCCGTCGCTGTTCAGCGGCGGCGCCATCGCCAGGTTGAGGTTGGCGAAATAGGGATTGAAATACAGGCCCGCAGGGGTCTTCGCATCAGGGAACTGCTCGAGCAATTCGGCCGGCTGTTCTTCGAAGCCCGTCAGCAGAGAATAAACATAGTTCGGGCCGTTGTGACGCGCCTTGGTTATCAGCGAGAGATCGGGCGGAACCGCATTGTTGTTGGCCGCAGCGGCAGCAACATTGTTCGGATAGGGCGAAGGGAAGTGATCGGTCGGAAGACCGGGGCGCGTGGTGGCCTCGCCGGTAGCCGGATCAATGCCGGGAACCTGCCAGCTGGCCGCTTCCGCCTTAACCTGCGCTTCGGAATAGCCAAGCTGCCCCAGGTCGCGGATCGCGACATAATTCAGGCTGTGACAGGCCGAGCAGACTTCCTTGTAAACCTGGTAGCCGCGCTGGAGCTGCTGCTTGTCCCAGGTACCCAGAGCGCCTTCGAAGCTGAAGCCGCCTTCAGGGCCATGGGCATGTTCGTGGAATACGGACTCGACCGTCGCTTCCTTGAACTGGCCATCCGAAATCACGTTGGCGAGGCCGGTGCCGAAGGCGATCAGCACGACGAGCGTGAAGCCGAGACCGATAACAATGCTGATAAGACGGATCATTGCGCTATCTTTCTTTCGTCCTCTTGCGCCCGGCCCTCAGGCCGCGCTCTCCGCACTTGCGCCCAGTTGCGCCTTCTCGTCCTTGCCGAGTACGGCTTCGGTAATCGAATAGGGCAGCGGCTGCGGCTTCTCGATCTGGCTGACGATCGGCAGGATCACCAGGAAATGCAGGAAGTAATATGCCGTGGCGATCTGGCTGAGCATCACGAAGGGCTCTTCCGCCGGGGCGCCGCCGCAATAGAACAGCACCGCCATCGCCGGGATCAGGCCGAACCAGAAGAACTTGCGGAACAGCGGACGATAGTGGCCGCTGCGTACCGGGCTCTTGTCCAGCCAGGGCAGGATGAACCACACCAGGATCGCGCTGAACATGGCCAGCACGCCCCACAGCTTCGCCGGCAGGATGAAGTCCGACGTGAAAGCGCGCAGGATCGCGTAGAACGGCCAGAAATACCATTCAGGCACGATATGCGCCGGGGTCGAGAGCGGGTTCGCTTCGATATAGTTGTCCGGGTGGCCCAGCGAATTGGGCATGAAGAACACCATGGCGGCGAAGAACAGCAGCACCACGCCCAGCCCGAAACCGTCCTTGGCGGTGTAATAGGGATGGAACGGAACGGTGTCGCTCTCGCTCTTCACTTCCACGCCCGTCGGGTTCGAGGAGCCAGGGATGTGCAGCGCCCAGATGTGCAGGATGACCACTGCCGCGATCACGAAGGGCAGCAGGTAGTGCAGGCTGAAGAAGCGGTTGAGCGCCGCATCGTCAGGGGCAAAACCGCCCAGCAACCAGATCTGCAGTGGCTCGCCAATCAGTGGGATCGCGCCAAACAGGCCGGTGATGACCTTGGCGCCCCAGAAGCTCATCTGGCCCCAGGGAAGGACATAGCCCATGAAGGCGGTCGCCATCATCAGCAGGAAGATCACGACGCCCAGCAGCCAGATCATCTCGCGCGGGGCCTTGTACGAACTGTAGAAGAAGCCGCGGAAGATGTGCAGGTAGATCACGATGAAGAAGAAGCTGGCGCCGTTGGCATGCGCATAACGCATCAGCCAGCCCCAGTTCACATCGCGCATGATGTGTTCGACCTTGGCAAATGCGATCGTCGAGTCCGATGCGTAATGCATCGCCAGGATGATCCCGGTGACGATCTGCAAGACCAGGAAGAACCCGGCCAACACGCCAAAGTTCCACATGTAATTGAGGTTGCGCGGCACCGGATATCCGGCACCGACTGCATTGTAGACGAGACGCGGAAGCGGTAGCTTCTCGTCCATCCACTTCATGAACCCGTTTTGCGGTTCGTACTGGCGTGCCCAGGCAAAGCTCATGGAATGTCTCTCAGCAATCAGCCGACTTGGATAACCGTGTCGGACGTGAATTCATATTCGGGAACTTCAAGGTTCTTCGGCGCCGGCCCCTTGCGAATGCGGGCCGCGGTATCATAGTGCGAACCGTGGCAGGGGCAGAAATAGCCGCCAAACTCGCCCTTGACCTCGCCTTCGCCGGCGCCCAGCGGAACGCAGCCCAGGTGAGTGCAGACGCCCATGGTGATGAGCATGTCTTCATGCCCTTCCTTGGTCCGTTCGGTCAGGGTCTGCGGGTCGCGCAGCGTATCGACATCGACTGCATTCGCTTCTTCGATCTCGGTTGCCGTCAGGCGACGAACGAACAGCGGCTGCTTGCGGAACACGGCCTTGATCGCCTGTCCCGGCTCGATCGCCGAAATGTCCACTTCAGTGCTGCTTTCGGCCAGCACGTCAGCCGAAGGCGCCATCTGGCTGACCAGCGGATAGATCGTCGCCAGTCCGCCAACGCCGGCGGCGCTGATCGCAGCAATATTGATGAAGTCGCGCCGCCGCACCCCGTCATCGCCGTGATCGGCGATCTGGTCGGGTGTTGCGGTGCCAGTAGATTCAGCCATCAGCCTCAACCTTGCTCAAGCCAAACGCCCCGAATTGCCGAAAGGCAGGGGCAAAGAACGGTCCCATTCTGTCGCGAGGATCCAGCTGGAGCCCCCGCAGCAGCTCACCAGGAAAAGCGGCAGAAAGCCACCCGACGCCTGGTTTGGGCGCGCTGATAGACGCAAAGACCGCCAAAGCCAACCGTGTTTTCGGTCGGAACTGCGCAGAACTAACGCAGTCCTATCAGGCTCAACTGCCTGCCATAGTTCGGCTCACCGCGATGAGTGGCCCGCCGGAACGAATAATAGCGCCGTTCCAGAGAGTAAGTATCGAGCGCCAGATCCTCGATCTGGTTGATTCCAGCCTGTCGCAAACGGTTTGCGACATAGGCTGGCAGGTCGAACTGCCAATGATCGGCACGGCCCGGCGCGAAGAATCGCGCCTCTTGCCTGGTGAAAGCCTTGCGAAATCCCTCGTCAACTTCATAGCTCGCCTGAGCGATGGTGGGGCCGATGGCTACAGCGATATTCGCAGGTTCTGCCCCAAGCACCTCCATCGCGGCGATGGTGTTTTCCAGCACGCCGCCATGTGCTCCGCGCCAACCCGCATGCGCCGCGCCCACCACGCCCGCCTTGCTGTCTGCGAAGAGGACGGGCGCACAATCCGCCGTGACGATGCCCAGCACCATGCCGGGGCGATCGCTCACCAGCGCATCGGCCACCGGCCTGCCGACCGCGGTATCGCTCCATGGCTCGACAATTGCCAGCACATCTGGCGAGTGAACCTGATGCGGAGCGACCAGAACTCCGCCCGGCAGGATCGCGCAGGCAGCACTTGCTCGCGCCGCACGAATTGAGCCTTCATCGCCCTCGCCGCCAAAACCGAACTGGTAGCGCCCGCCCGAGTGGCCGAAGAAACCATGCGGCACGGATCCCAGCACATTGCTGCGCGCAATATCAAAAGCAGGATCAGCCATCGAGGCTGCGCGCCACCTGCTCATATGTATCGCGCGACAGCTTCGGCGCATTGGCAATGCGTTCCAGCTCCGCCCGCATCAGTGCCGAGCGGGCCGGTTCGATCCGGCGCCAGCGGCCCAGCGAGGGCACGAATCGGGCCGCGGTCTGCGGATTGACCGGGTCGAGCGCCAGGATCAGATCGGCAAGCATCCGGTAGCCTTCCCCGCTTGGATCGTGGAAAGCATGCGGATTGCCAGCGAAGGCCATATAGAGCGCGCGCACCCGGTTGGGGTTCTTGAGCGTGAAATCGGGGTGCCCGGCCAGCGCCTTCACATGCTCCAGCGCATTGGGGTGGAGCGAAAGCGCCTGCAGCGTGAACCACTTGTCAATCACCAGCGCATTGCCCTGATAGCGGTTATAGAAGTCGATCAACCGCCCTGTCCGCTCTGCACTGTCGAGGCCGCATAGCGCCATCAGCGCGCCCTGCCGGTCGGTCATGTTGTCGGCATTGTCATACTGGAGCGCAGCCAGTTCGACCGCCTTGAGCGGATCGCTCGCGGCAGCATAGGCCAGCACCTGCGTCTTGACCTTGCGCGCGCCGCGCGCGCCTTCGCCTGCGAATGGCACTTTCTCGACGCGGTCATAGAGCGCGTGGAAGGCATCGGCCAGCCGCGTGCCAAGGATGACTTTCAAACCTTCGCGCTCCGCATGGACTGCGCCGGGATCCGCCCGTTCGATCTGCTCCATCAGGTAATTCTGGCTCGGCAGCATCATCAGCTCGCCCCGCATCGAATCCTCAAGCTGAGAGTCTTCGAGCACGGCTCCCATGGCTGTGGCGATCGCATCTTCACCAGCGGCGCGCTCGCCATCGCCGAGCGTACCCATGGCCGCTGCGACCAGATGGCCGACCACCAGTTCCTGCATCGCTTCATAGCGCGCGAATGGATCGTCATCATGTGCGGCGAGCAGCACCAGGTCTTCGCGGCTGGCGTCGCGTATGATCGTGACCGGAGCGGTAAAGCCGCGGTTGATCGAAAGCACGGGCTTTGCCGCATATCCATTGAAGCTGAAGCTCTTTTCAGTCTCGTCGAGCACGATCAGCGATTCGCCCCCATGCGTGCCGGCTTCGCGATCGAACAGCGCAATTTTCAGGGGAATCACCATCGGCTGTTTGTCAGCCTGGCCGGGCGTCGTGGGAACATGCTGGCTCAGCGTGAGAGTGACCGTGTCGCCTTCGTGCGCCGTCCTCACATGCACTTTCGGGGTGCCCGCCTGGCTGTACCACAAGCGGAACTGCTTGAGATCAATCCCTGCCCCGTCTTCGATCGCGCTGACGAAGTCCTCGCACGTCGCCGCTTCGCCATCGTGTCGTTCGAAATAGAGGTCGGTGCCTTGCCGGAAGCGGTCGCTATCCGATCCGAAATTGGCCAGCACCCGCATCATGCGGATCACTTCCGCGCCCTTGTTATAGACCGTGGCGGTGTAGAAGTTGGAGATCTCCCGGTAGCTGTCCGGCCGGATCGGGTGTGCCAGCGGGCCCGAATCTTCGGGGAATTGCGCTGCGCGCAGGATGCGCACATCCTCGATCCGCTTGACCGCCTCGCCCTGCATGTCCTGGCTGAAGAGCTGGTCGCGCAGCACGGTGAAACCTTCTTTCAGGCTCAGCTGGAACCAGTCGCGGCAAGTCACGCGGTTGCCCGACCAATTATGAAAATATTCGTGCGCGATCACGCCTTCGATGGCGTCGAAATCGGCATCGGTCGCCGTGTCGGGATCGGCCAGCACATATTTGGTATTGAAGACGTTGAGGCCCTTGTTCTCCATCGCCCCCATGTTGAAATCGCTGACAGCGACAATGTTGTAGAGGTCGAGATCGTATTCGCGGCCGAAGGTCTCCTCGTCCCATTTCATCGATTTGCGCAGCGATTCGAGCGCATGGTCGGTGCGCGGCAAGTCTTCTGCGCGCACCCAGATGTTGAGCGTGACATCGCGTCCACCCATTGTCGTAAATGTACCGCTGTTCGCCACCAGGTCACCGGCGACCAGCGCAAAGAGATAGCAGGGCTTGGGCCAGGGGTCGTGCCATTCGGCCCAACAGGTGCCGTCTTCATCCTCCCCACTCGCCACTTCATTGCCGTTGCACAGCAATATCGGAAACTGCGCTTTCGGCCCGCGCATTGTCACGGAATAGACCGACAGAACATCGGGCCGGTCGGGGAAGAATGTGATGCGGCGGAACCCCTCCGCCTCGCATTGCGTGCACAGCATCCCGTTAGAAGCATAGAGCCCTTCGAGCTGCGTGTTTGCGCTGGGATCGATCTGCGTCACGATTTCAATCTCATGCGCATCGGCGGAAAGCGGCAGGATCAGATCATGCCCGTCCATCGCCCAGCTATTGACCATCTCGCCATCCAGCTTGACCGAGAGCGGCTCCTGCCCGTCACCATTGAGCCTGATCCTGTCAGCCGGCGCGGCTCGACCATTGCGAGTAACGGTGAGCCGCGCGACCACGCGAGTCGCATCGAGACCGAGATCGAAATCGAGCGCGATCTCCGGGACCAGCCAGGGAAAGGGCGTGTAATCCGAACGGTGGATGATCTGGGGTTCATGCGGCGCAGGCGCGGCGTCGGCAGGTTGGGGGTCGCCTTCGGGGGTGGTCGATTTCGATGCAATGTCCATGCGATCCGATTTAGGTTGATTTTCCCCGGGGTCCAACGATTAGAACGTAACGGATGGCGCAAGTGTTCATTTTCGGCCTGGGATATTCGGCCAGCCGGATCGCCGAGGCACTCGAGATGCGTGGGTGGCGGATCGACGCAACTGGAAGCGCAGGCAATATCGATTTCGCGGATGAAAGTGCGGTTCGTGCGGCTTTGAGCTGCGCGAACCACGTGCTCTCCTCCGTCCCGCCGGATCGAGACAGTGGGGCAGACCCGGTGCTGGAACGCTATGGAGGCGCGCTCGGTGGGAAGTGGCTCGCCTATCTTTCCTCTACGGGCGTCTATGGGGACACAAGGGGTGCCTGGGCCGACGAAAGCGCACCGACCGGCACCGGGCGCAGATCGGCGCGGGCGCAAGCGGACGCGCAATGGCTGGAACTGGGCGCGCGCCTGTTCCGCTTGCCTGGAATCTACGGGCCGGGCCGAAGCGCGCTCGACCGTGTCCGAAAAGGCAAGGCGCGGCGGATCGATCTGCCCGGCCAGGTCTTCAGCCGCGTTCATGTCGACGATATCGTTTCGGGCGTGACCGCGGCGATGAAACATGATGCGCCGCCCGGCGCCTACAATCTCGCCGACGACCTACCCGCAAGCAACAATGCCGTGATCGAGGAAGCCTGCCGCCTGCTTGGCGTCACGCCACCACCGCTCGAGAGCCTGGACGAGGCCGATCTCTCCCCAATGGCTCGGGCTTTCTATCTGGAGAACCGGCGTGTCGCCAACGGCAAGGCGAAACGCGTGTTTGGCTGGCGGCCCCGCTACCCGACCTACAAAGTGGGTTTGGCGGGATTGATCTAGCTGCTCTTAACTTCCCGCGCTCTCAGCGCCAGAATCATACCGAGCATCGCTAACAGCCCGCCCGCAATCGCCAGCGGCGTCCAGCGATAGCCTTCCAGCAGAGTAGAGATGAACATGGCGATCACCACCACCAGCACTCCGTTATAGGCGGCGCGGCCTGCACCTAGCTGGCGTACGAGATTGTAATAGAGCGGGAAGGTCACCACCGATCCGGCCAGCGCCAGCCAGCCGATCCCCGCCCAGTAATGCGGATCGTTGGGCAGGACGGGCGGCCCCGCCAAGGCAAAGGCGATACCGTAATCGGCTAGCGTTCCATAGAGCATCGACCAGGCGAGCAGGCTGACCAGCGAAGTGCCTTGCCCGGCCGGCCCCGCCTGAATGACATTGGCGAAGGATGCCGAGAGCATCGCCAGCAACGCCAGCGCAACGCCGAAGAGGACATTGCCGCCGAGCGGCTCCACCTGCGCTTCATTGACCAGCAGCAAGGCGATTCCCGCCAGCGCCACCGCGCTGCCGGCAAAAAAGCGAGGCGTAACCCGCTGCCCCAGCAAGGCGCGGCCCAGCACGGCATTGGGCACGAACATCATCCCGATCATCAATGCGACGACGCCCGATGTCAGGTACAGCTCCGACAGATAGACGAAATTGTAATTGCCGCAGAATTGCATCAGCCCCATCGCCATCGCCAGGCGATGCGCGCGGCGCGGCATGAACAGCGAACGCCGCATCGCCAGCGCCAGCAGGAACATCGCAGGCGTCGCCAGCGTGAAACGCCAGGCGACCGACCAATGCGCAGGCACTCCATCGATCTGCCCGGTGATGACATACCAGGTCGAACCCCAGATCGCGGCAACCAGCAGGAAGGGAATGGCGATCGCCGGACGCAGCAACGCATGCGGCGACACTTCGACGTTCATCGATGCTCGCTCACAGCCCGGCCACGGCCCGGCCGAGCGCCCGCGCCGCTTCAATCGGCGTATCCCATGCGGCAACGAAGCGGGCGGCGTCCTCGCCCCAATCGTAGAAGTCGAAGCCCTGATCGCGCAGCGCAGCGCGCTCATTGACCGTGGAGCGCAGGAACACTTCATTGGCTTCGACCGGATGCAGCAGTCGCTCGCCAGCACCGGTCGCTATGGCCGAAGCGGCGGCATTGGCAGCGAGCGCATTGTCCAGCCACAAGTGCTCATCAAGCATGGCCATGAGCTGCGCAGCGAGGAAACGCCCCTTGCTCTGCAAATGGCCCGCGCGCTTGCGGCGATAGCGCGCAACATCCGCCAGATCGGGATCGAAGAAGAGAATCGCTTCCGCATTCATCGCCCCGTTCTTTACGCAGCCGAAGCTCAGCGCATCGGCAGTGCCAACGGCGTCCGATGGAGAGCATTCGAGGAAAGCGACCGCATTGCCGAAGCGAGCGCCATCCACATGCAGGCCCAGTCCGCGTTCCTTCGCCAGCGCGCCGATTGCGGTTAACTCATCTGGCCGATAACAGCGCCCATATTCGCTCGCCTGTGTAAGCGAGATCGCGTGTGGCTGCACCTGATGCACATCGTCGCGGATCGGGTCGATCACCGCGCGGATAGCCTCGGGTGTCAGCTTTGCTCCATCGCCCTGCCCCAGCAGCAGCTTGGCTCCATGCAGGAAGAAGCCCGGCGCGCCGCACTCGTCCATCTCGATATGCGCTTCCTCATGGCATACGACGCCGCCATGCGGCTGGACCATTGTTGCGAGCGCGAGACAGTTCGCCGCCGTACCGGTCGCCACCCACAGCGCTGCACATTCGCGCCCGAACAGTTCGGAGAAGCGATCATCGAGCGCCTGGCTCAGCGCATCGCCATCATAGGGTGCATCGACTTCGTCGGCAGCTTGCAGAGCGGCCCAGACGCGCGGATGCACGCGCGCGGCATTATCGGAAAGGAAGGGTACGCGGTTCGCCATGTCGCTACCGCCTGTAATGTCCCCACGCAGCGGCGCAAGCCGGAGCAAGCCTCAATCGAGTTTGGAGAAGTCGGTTTGCGCAATACTCGCAAGCGCCGCTTCGCGTAGCTGGCGCGCACGCTCCAACGGGATACCGGAGATCGAGAAGCTCCCGCCTGCCAACCCCAGATGAAGCGTGGCATAGCCGCGCCGCTGCGCGATCGGCCCCTGCACGATCTCGACCGACTGCAATTTTACCCGATTGGCGATCTGGGTCGTCGGCGCGAGCAGCCCGCGGGTCGAGAACAGTTGCGCCTGGCTGAGCGCGTGACGCCTGAAGCTCCACGCATAAAGGTCAGCCGCTGTCGAGAATGCCGCCAGTGCCAGGGGGATCAGCGCAAAAGGTACTGGCGCCACGATCGCGACGACAAGCGCAACCAGCAGGAAGAACGAGGCGCTCAACACGATGCTGTCCGTGCGATAGCGCGTGCTCGCCCGCTGCCATTCGAGTTGCTCGCCCGGCAATTCGAATCCTGCCGCGCGGATGATCGGATCGATCTCTTCCATTTGCGCGAAAGGCGCGACCACATGGCTCGATGAACCTGCATCCTGCGCCAGGCTGACGAATTTGAGCCCGTGCCATCCAAAACGATAACGCAGGAAACGGGTCCCGATTTCGACCGCCTGCACGCGGTGCAGCGGCATCACCACGTCGGTACGGGTGAACATGCCGCGCCGACGGCGAAAACCACGCGCGGTCTTCTCCAGCAGGAATCCCCATTCGCGGGTGAAGGTCCGGATGATGCCGGTGCCAAAGCCCGCGACCAGCAGGAACAGCGCCGCCAGAATGCCGCCCATGACCTGCACCGCAAACCCGAGGCTGGCCAGCCAGGCACCCCGGCCTGCCAATTGCCCTTGCCAGGCTTCGAAATCCCATATGTCGAATGGCAGAAGGAAGTCGAACTGCTGCGTCAGGCCGAAGACAACAGCGACAATGGCCAGCGAAAACTCGAACAAGCCATATTTGAGCAAGCGCTGCGGCGACATGGCGAACAGCACCGTCGATGCTTCGGCCGGGGCGAGTGGAGCTTCGCCTTCGTCATTCGTGTCAGCCGGCGAGGCGAGCAGGGCATCGTCTTCGCGCCGCTCGCGCACCAGCTCTCGCAATCGCTCCCCTTCCGTCTCGGCAAGATAGGCGAGCTTGAGATCCTCCCCCGCGCCCGAACCGGTCTCGAACTTGACTTCGACCAGGCCGAACAGGCGCGGCAGCAGCTTTTGCTCGAGGCTGACGTCCTGGATGCGTTCGTAAGGCACCGACCTTGCTGCGCGCGATACGATCCCGCTTTCAACGCGGATGTCGTTCGCCCCGACCAGATAGGTGAATTTGCGCCAGCCGAGATAGGCCACGGCCAGATTGAATCCGATCACCGCCAGCACCAAGGGGGCAAGATAGGCCAGCCCCTGCATCTTCCCCTTGTCGAAAACGGTGAAGATACCGATCGCAATGGGAATGCCGAGCCTTCCCAGCATGTTGAGCGCACGGACGATGAAGCTGCGCGGATCGAGCCGCATCACCTTGCCATCCCCAGTTGGCATGGATTCGCTCACAGCGTCTCGCGCCGGATGTGCGCCCTGATCTCCTCGCGCATGTCCCGCGCCAATCCCTGCTCCAGCCCCGGCAGGTCGACCGCGGCATTATGTACGCCGGCGGTATGCAGGGTGAGCGTGGCGATGCCGTAGTAACGTTCGATCGGCCCCTGGTTGACATCGATATGCTGGACCCGGCCGAAAGGCACCACTGTGTCAGAACGGAAAAGAATGCCGCGTACTACGCGAAGCCGGTCCGCATCCATGGCATAGCCACGCGCCAGATGGCGGCGCAGCGGGAGCCGCAGCACTGCCATGAGCGCGAGCAGTGCGACCGGCCCGAGAATCAGACCCGGCGGCAAGACGCTCGCCCCCTCCAAAATCAACGCGCCCAGCAGAAAAGGGGCAGCGACGATCATGGTCTTGAGGCGCAGGGCCTTCACATGATTGGGATGCAGATTTGTCAGTGCATCGTCTTGTGCGGCCGGAACCGCTGGTTCAGTCTCATCCTCCATTTGTGAAACATGGCCAGCACAACTTGCCGAAGCAAGCGGAAATGGGCACAGCACGGCCAAACAGGAGAACCGACGCTTGGCCAAAAACATGCGCATTCTCGGGGCTATACTGGCTGGAGGGCAAGCACGCCGCTTCGGCAGCGACAAGGCGCAGGCGCTTTTCGAGGGCGAACGGCTGATCGACCGGGTTGCCGCTTCGCTCGCCGCGCAATGCGAAGCCATCGTGGTGTGCGGGCGGGAGGAAGCCGGATTTACCTGCATCCCGGATCGCCCCGGTCCGGACATGGGGCCGCTGGGCGGGCTCAATGCAGCGCTGCATCATGCGCAAGATCATGGATTTGACGCCGTGCTCGCCGCTCCATGCGACGTGCCCAATCTGCCGCATGATCTGGCCGGACAACTTTCGGGTGAGGGTGCCGCGATCGTCACGGGGCAACAGGTCGTGGGGCTATGGCCCGCAAAACTGGGTACGGCGCTCGACAGCTTCCTGCAGGCAGGCGGCAGGCGGATTTACGAATTCGTCGATGAAGCGGGTGCGCGCGAAGTCCCGCTCGATCCACCGCTGCGCAATGTGAACCGGCCCGAGGATCTGGGCGAGGCGTAGCTGTCTGCCCTTCGCTTGCGCTCGGGAGTTTGGTGACAAACCGATGCGAAGTGCGTGCCGCCTCCCGCCCTTGCGGTTGGGAGTTTTCAGCCATTTCTGTCCCCCGGACAGAATTTCTGCTGTCTGCCCTTCGCTTGCGCTCGGGAGTTTTCATCGAAAACAGTCCCCCCGGACTGTTTCCTGTTATGAAAACTGGTGCTGCTGGGGAGGATTGAACTCCCGACCTCACCCTTACCAAGGGTGCGCTCTACCACTGAGCTACAGCAGCGCCTCATCGGGTGGCGCGCCTATTGTCGCGCAGGCGCGCAATGTCAAGCGACACTTGAGCCGCACGGGCTTTAGCGGCAAGGCGTTTCGCATGTCTGAAGAAAGCAGCAACAATATGTCGCGCGAAGAGAGATTGGCGGCAAAACTGCGCGAGAATCTGCGCCGCCGGAAGGCGCAAGCACGCGCGGCCTCGCAAACAGACGACGATTCGCGTGGAGAAGCCCTTCCCAAGGGGCGCGGCGATAGCTAACGAAGCGCGCTCAATATGCGCCCGCTGATGCAGGGGCCGAGGCAGGTGGAGCGCCAACCTCTCCCCCTCCCGGCCAAACGGAGACGAAATGCCCAAGCTGATCCTCGTTCGCCACGGCCAGAGCCAGTGGAATCTCGAAAACCGCTTCACCGGCTGGTGGGATGTCGACCTGACCGAGAAGGGGATCGAGGAAGCCAAGGCGGCCGGCGTGCTGATGAAGGACAAGGGCGTGCTGCCGACGCTCGCCTTCACCTCGGTCCAGACCCGCGCAATCCGCACGCTGCATCTGGCGCTGCATGCGGCAGGCCGGCTGTGGATCCCCGAGACCAAGGACTACCGTCTCAACGAGCGGCACTATGGCGGGCTGACCGGGCTCGACAAGCAGGAAACGCGCGACAAGCATGGCGATGAACAGGTGCATATCTGGCGCCGCAGTTTCGACGTCCCGCCGCCCGAGCTTGACGCGGGCAGCCCCTACGATCTGTCCTCCGACCCGCGCTATGCGGGCGTCGATGTTCCCCGGACTGAAAGCCTCAAGCTGACGATCGAGCGTGTGCTGCCCTATTGGGAAAGCGATATCCTTCCGGCCTTGTCGAGCGGCGAGACGGTCATCATCTCCGCCCATGGCAACAGCCTGCGGGCGCTTGTGAAGCATCTCTCCAATATCTCGGATGAGGACATCACCGGGCTGGAAATTCCCACAGGCCAGCCGATCATCTATGACTTCGATGACGCAATGGTGCCGGGCGAGCGCTATTACCTCAAGGACAGCTGAGAAGGGCGAGGCGAAGATGGGAGGCAGGGTAGCGATCGTGATGGGCAGCCAGTCGGACTGGCCGACCATGAAATGCGCGGCGAAGGTGCTGGAAGAGCTCGAGGTCGAGCATGAAGCGCGGATCGTCTCCGCCCATCGCACGCCCGACCGGATGAGCGCATTCGCCAAGGGCGCGGAAGGCGAAGGCTTCGATGTCATCATCGCGGGCGCGGGCGGCGCGGCGCATCTGCCGGGCATGATCGCGGCGATGACGCATCTGCCCGTTCTGGGCGTACCGGTGCAGTCAAAAGCGCTGTCAGGCCTCGATAGCCTGCTTTCGATCGTGCAAATGCCCGCCGGCGTACCCACCGGGACGCTGGCCATTGGCGAAGCCGGCGCGACCAATGCCGGGCTGCTCGCAGCCAGCATATTGGCGCTGCAGGACGAAGACTTGTCCGAGCGGCTGCAGGATTGGCGCGCTGCCCGCAGCGCCGCCGTTGCGGAGCATCCGACCGACTGATGCAAGGACCTGTAATCAAGCCCGGTTCAACCATCGGCATCCTTGGCGGGGGGCAGCTTGGCCGGATGATGGCCATGGCGGCGGCCCAGCTGGGCTATCGCTGCATCGGCTATGCCCCTGCGGGCGAGAATGTCGCCGCCGACGTCTGCCACGACTTCTTCGAGAACGGCTGGGGTGACAAGCCCGCGCTCTCCGCCTTTGCTTCCAAATGCGATGTGGTGACCTGGGAGTTCGAAAACGTTCCGCTGTCCGCAGTCGAGATGATCCCGCCGCAGTTGCTGCACCCTGACCCGCGTGCACTCGAGGTCGCGCAGGACCGGCTGAAGGAAAAGCGCTTCGTCGAAGGGCTGGGCGGCACGCCCGCCCCCTATGCCCCGGTCGATTCGGAAAGCGAGTTCCGGCAGGCGGTTGAGCGGATCGGCACGCCGGGCATCCTCAAGACCTGCCGCGAAGGCTATGACGGCAAGGGCCAGTGGCGCCTCAAATCGGACCGCGATCTGGAAAGCGTCCGCTTCCCCGGCCGGTCTTGCGTCTATGAAGGCTACGTACCATTCGACGCGGAGTTCTCCGTGATCCTGCTGCGCGGCCTGGATGGCGAGATCCGCTTCTGGGACAGCCCCGAAAACCGCCACGAAGGCGGCATCCTCATCAAGTCGTCTGTCCCCGCGTCCGATCACGTTGCACCGCATGTGGACAAGGCGCGCAGGCTGGCACGCAAGGTTGCCGAAGCGCTGAACTATGTCGGCGTGCTGACGCTGGAGTTCTTCGCCACGGCAGACGGCCCGGTCTTCAACGAAATGGCGCCGCGCGTGCACAATTCGGGCCATTGGACCATCGAAGGGGCGGATACGAGCCAGTTCGAGAACCACATTCGCGCGATCTGCGGCTTGCCCCTGGGCGATTGCGGCATGGCGGCAAAGCACGCCGCGATGACCAATCTTATCGGTGAGCAGATCTTCGAAAGCCCATCGATCCTCTCCGATCCGCATTGCCATGTGCATGTCTATGGCAAGAGCGAGGCGCGTGAAGGCCGCAAGATGGGCCATGTGACGCGCCTCGAACGCTGACGATGCACGAGATCTTCATGATCTATGCTCGTGCCAGCAACGGCGTGATCGGCAAGGACGGCACGCTGCCCTGGCATATCCCCGCCGATCTCAAGCGGTTCAAGGCGCTGACCATGGGCAAACCCATGATCATGGGCCGCAAGACGTTCGAGAGCTTTCCCTCGCCGCTGCCGGGCCGCCGCCATATCGTGCTGACCCGGCGCGAGCGCTGGGATTCGACCGGGGCCGAGGTTGCGCGCTCGGTCGAGGAAGCGCTGGCGATGGCGCGCGAAGGCAACGAGACCGGCGAGATCGCGGTGGTCGGCGGCGCGGCGATCTATGACGTGCTGATGGATCACGCCCAGCGTATCGAACTGACCCATGTCCATGCCGACTATGAAGGCGATACCTTCATGCCGGTGCTCGGCAGCGAATGGGAAGTGGAAGCGCGCGAGGACGTGGCAGCGGAGGGCGGCCTGCCCGCCTATTCCTTCGTCACCTATCGCCGTGCGGGCGAGGATGAGGGCTGATGCGCTGGCTCGATCATCGCGAGGACATGCCCGAGGCGCTGCATGGCGCGGTGATCGCGCTGGGCAATTTCGACGGATTCCATCGCGGGCATCAGGCCGTCGCAGGCGAAGCGATCCGCTGGGCCCATGAGGAAGGGCGACCTTCGATCATAGCGACCTTCGATCCGCATCCGGTGCGCTTCTTCCGCCCCGACGTGCCGCCATTCCGCCTGACCACGCTGGAACAGCGGCAGGAACTCTACATCGCCGCCGGGGCCACAGCGATGCTGGTGTTCCATTTCGATGGCGAGCTGGCTGGTACCAGCGCGGAAGATTTCATCCGCGAGATCCTGGTCAAGCGCTTCGCCGCGCATGGCGTCGTGACGGGCGGCGATTTCACCTTCGGCAAGGGCGCTGCTGGCAATGTCGATCTGCTGCAATCGCTCGGCGAGGAACTCGGCCTCGCCAGCCGGGTGGTCCATGCGGTTGAAGATGGCGATGGCGTCATCTCCTCCAGCCGCATCCGCGACGCCTTGCGCGAAGGCGACCCGCAAGAGGCGGCGCGCCTGCTCTCCCGCCCCTTCGCCATCCGCGGCATCGTGGAGCATGGCGACAAGCGTGGGCGCGACATCGGCTATCCCACCGCCAATCTCGCAATCGACAAATATCTGCGCCCCAGATACGGCGTCTATGCCGTGACCGGCCGCATTCTCGCCACCGGTCAGGAGCTGAAAGGAGCGGCCAATCTGGGCGTGCGCCCTCAGTTCGAACCGCCCAAGGAACTGCTCGAACCCTATTTCTTCGACTTTTCTGGCGACCTCTACGGGCAGGAGATCGAAGTGTCCTTCCACCACTTCCTGCGGCCCGAAGCGAAGTTCGACAGCCTCGAAGCGCTGATCGACAGAATCGAGAAGGATTGCGCCGAGGCACGCAGGCTTCTAAGCGCCCTCCCCTATGTCTGAACAGCGCGACAACACTCAAAGAGATTATCGGGACACGGTCTTCCTGCCGAAGACCGACTTCCCCATGAAAGCCGGCCTTCCGCAGAAGGAACCGGGCATTCTGGCGCGCTGGGAAGAGATTAACCTCTACGCCAGGCAGCGCGAAGCGCGCGAAGGCCGCGAGAAGTTCATCCTGCATGACGGCCCGCCCTACGCCAATGGCGATATGCATATCGGGCACGCGCTCAACCATATCCTCAAGGACATGGTCTGCCGCACGCAGAACCTGCTGGGCAAGGATGCGCCTTACGTTCCCGGCTGGGATTGCCACGGCCTGCCGATCGAATGGAAGGTCGAGGAGCAGTACCGCAAGAAGAAGCTCAACAAGGACGAGGTTCCGGCAAAGGAATTCCGCGCCGAATGCCGCGCCTATGCGCAGCATTGGGTTGATGTGCAGCGCGAACAGATCAAGCGGCTGGGCGTGCTGGGCAATTGGGACAAGCCCTATCTGACAATGGATTCGCAGGCCGAAGGCACCATCGTCGCAGAGCTGATGAAATTCGTCGAGGCGGGCAATCTCTATCGCGGCGCCAAGCCGGTGATGTGGAGCCCGGTCGAAAAGACCGCGCTGGCCGAGGCCGAGGTTGAATATGAGGACATCACCTCGACGCAGATCGATGTGGCGTTCGAGATCACCGAAAGTCCGATCCCTGAACTGGTTGGCGCGCATGCGGTGATTTGGACGACGACGCCGTGGACGATCCCGGTGAACCAGGCGCTCGCCTATGGGCCGGATGTTGAGTATGTTCTGGTTGAATACCTGCGGGCTGGAAAAACGAAATTAGATGAACCGTCTGGAGGGTCAGGGAGCAACGATCACGTCCGGGATCGCCCATTTAGAATACTGCTCGCGAAAAATCTTGTTGAGGCGTTTTTCGAGCGTGAGAAGGCGTTCACTCATGGCGCGCCTTCGGCCGAGTATCATACAATTTGGGAAGGGCGAGGGGCAGAATTCGCCGGCACCGTAGCCGCTCATCCGATGGCGAAGTTCTTGAGCGCTTGGATTGAGTTAACCTCGAATTTTGATCCAACTGTATGGAAGATGGCCGCCATAAATTGGTCAGAATCGCAAATTGCAAATATCGAGTTTTTCCAGCGTCCGCGCCCTTTCCTGCCGGGCGATTTCGTCACCACAGACAGCGGTACCGGCCTCGTCCATATGGCTCCTGACCATGGCGAGGACGATTTCGAACTGTGCAAGCAATATGGCATAGAGCCAGTTTTCGCATTGATGGACGACGGGCGCTATCGCGATGATTGGGCTTGGCTTGGCAGCCACTGCGTTGACAACGATGGTAACGAGCTTCGCCGCAGTGTCATTAACAAGCCCTTTAACTCGCCTGAGGGACCAATCTGCGGATGGCTAAATGGAGCGGGCGCTCTCCTCAGCGCATCCGCAGATTATCAACATAGCTATCCACATAGCTGGCGCTCGAAAGCCAAGGTGATCTTCCGCTGCACCCCACAATGGTTCGTGCCGATGGACAAGGTAATCGACACGGGCGATTTCGAGGTCGCGCCCGGCAATCCGCTCGGCGCAGCGGTCGCGCCTTTCGTCAGCCAGGACCATTCGACGCTGCGCCAGCGCGCGCTCAATGCCATCTCCGAAACGCGCTTCGTGCCCGAAAAGGGCCGCAACCGCATCGGTTCGATGGTCGAAGGGCGGCCCGACTGGGTGCTCTCGCGCCAGCGCGCCTGGGGCGTGCCGATCACCCTGTTCGTGCGGCCCGACGGTTCCTATCTGCAGGACCCCGAAGTCAACGCACGGATCGTCGCGGCCATCAGCGCGGAAGGCGTCGATGCCTGGGAAGATGCGCGCAAGGCGGAATTCCTCGGCCCGGACCATAATCCGGACGATTACGAGATGGTCAGTGACATTCTCGACGTCTGGTTCGATTCGGGTTCGACCCATGCCTTCGTTCTCGAAAGCGGGCGTTGGCCCGAACTGACCCGGCCCGATGACCATGCAGGCCCGCCAGCCGATCTCTATCTCGAAGGCACCGACCAGCATCGCGGCTGGTTCCAGTCATCGCTGCTGGAAAGCTGCGCCACGCGCGGCCATGCGCCTTACAAGGCAGTCTTCACCCACGGCTTCACAATGGATGCCGCGGGCAAGAAGATGTCCAAGAGCCTGGGCAATACGGTCGATCCGCTCAAGGTGATGGAACAGTACGGCGCGGACATCATCCGGCTGTGGGCGCTGTCGGTCGATTTCACCGAGGATCACCGCATCGGCGACGAGATCCTGAAGGGCGTGGGCGATCAGTACCGCCGCTTGCGCAATACCTTCCGCTATCTGCTCGGTGCGCTCGACGGTTTCGTCGGCGACATGAGCGATGCGGCGGAGATTCCCGAGCTGGAGGTCTATGTCCTCGCACTGCTGGCCGATCTCGACGGCAAGCTGCGCAAGGCGGTCGATGATTTCGACTTCAACGCCTACACGCGGCTGCTGGTCGATTTCTGCAACGAGGACCTTTCGGCCTTCTATTTCGATATCCGCAAGGACTGCCTCTATTGCGACGGGCCGGACGATGCGAAGCGCAACGCCTATCGTACTGTGCTCGACCTGCTGTTCCACGCGCTGGTGCGCTATGCCGCGCCGGTGCTGGTCTATACGGCTGAGGAAGTGTGGAACACGCGCTATCCCGAGGATGGCGAACAGGGCGGCAGCGTGCATCTGCTCGAATGGCCTTCGGTGCCCGGCGTCAATGCCGACGGTGCACGCTGGGCCAAGCTGCGCGAATTGCGCGAACGCGTAAACGAAGCGATCGAGCCGCTGCGCCGCGAAAAGACCATTCGCTCCAGCCTTGAAGCCGAAGTGATTGTGCCCGCCGATGCAGTGCCCGAAGGTTTCAGCGACGCAGATCTGGCCGAACTGTTCATCACCGCGTCAGTCACGCGCGGGCAAGGCGGCGAGGTGATCGTTGCCAAGTCCACAGACCACAAATGCGGCCGTTGCTGGCGCCTGCTTCCCGAGGTTTCGGAAGACGGCGCACTCTGCGCACGTTGCGAAGGCGTGGTCGAAACGTTGGATGCCACCGCATGAATGCGCTGGTCACCCGCAACCGGATTATCGGCCTGGCTTTCGCCGCGCTGGTGTTCGGACTGGACCAGTTCGTGAAATGGCTGGTGATCGCTCCATTGCGCCTGCGCGAAGTGGGCGTGATCGAACTGCTGCCATTCTTCGACCTGCGCTATACCGAGAACTTCGGCGTCTCGCTGGGGATGCTGCAAGCGACTTCAATGGAGATGCGCTGGCTGCTGGTGGCAGTGACGGCCATGATCGCGCTGGTCGTGCTGGTGTGGATGTTCCGCGAGAAGACACTGCCCGATATTCTGGGCCTGGCGATGATCCTGGGCGGCGCGCTGGGCAATATCCTAGATCGCTTTGGCCTGGGCTATGTCATCGACTATGCCGATTTCCATATCGGGGATTTCCGCCCTTTCCTCATTTTCAATGTGGCCGATGCCGCTATCACCATCGGCGTGGTGATTATCCTTGCCCGTTCCTTCTTCGTGCGCGAAAAGGGCGGCGACCATGAACAGCCGGCGCAGCAGCCGGCGGAGAGCTGAGCTATGCGTAAACTGACTTCGACCGCCATCATCCTTGCCACCAGTGCCATGCTGGCAGGCTGCGGCAGCGGAGGCATTCTCAACCGCGAACGGCCTGACGAATTCGCCGTGCAGCGGCAGGCTCCACTGGTGGTTCCGCCCGATTTCAACCTCGTCCCGCCCGCACCCGGCGCCCCGCGTCCCAGTGAAGGCACTGCGCAGGAGCAGGCTCTCGACGCATTGTTCGGCGGCCCCGCCCCGCGCAGCGATGTGGAAACGAGCGCGCTCGATCGTGCAGGTAGTGCCGCTCCCGGCATCCGCTCAAGCGTGGGCGATCCGGATACCAGCGTCGTCGCCAAGGGCAGCGTGACGCGCGACATCATCGCAGCACCTGAAGGTGACGGGCAAGCGGCGCAGGCAGTAATTCCAGGCTAATTTGTCTTAGACTCTCAAACGCCGGGCGCGCGCCATCCGGCGCGCTTGGCTTCTCGGCAGTTGCCGCGACGGCCAGTCGGCCTTGCGATCCGCTAGTCGCGGACCGGATCAGCGATAATTTATGGCGAATGTAACGGGCCAAAGGCCCGCAAGCGCGACTGCGCGCCCGCAGCGATGCGACCCTCAGGTCGCGTGAGCGAGGAAATCGCACGCCGGAGGGCGTGCGTAGATCAAGACTCTCTACTCACCAACAACTTATCGATCCGCCGCCGGTCCATGTCGACCACTTCAAATCGCCAGCCCTGGTCAGTGAAGCTCTCGCCTTCGATCGGGAGCTTCTTGAACACCGACAATGCATAGCCCGCCGCTGTGCCGAATTCGCGGTCTTCCGCATATTCAAAGCCTAGCCTGTCTGCCAGCGCATCAGCGGACAGAGCACCGGAAACCAGCAGGCTGCCATCGGAGCGCTCGACGATCTGTGGCCCCTCGCGTTCGTCCTGATCGCTGACGAATTCACCAACGATTGCGGTCAGCAGATCGACCGGCGTGACGATCCCGTCGAGATGGCCATATTCGTCATGCACCACTGCCATGGCAATCTCGGACTGCTGGAGCACGCGCAGCGCGTCCATCGCGTCAAGCTGATCGGGCACGACTTCTGCCTTGCGCATCAATTGCGTGAGCGAGACGGGCCTGCCCGCCACCAACAGAGCCAGTACCTCGCGAACCTTGATGACGCCCAGCACGGTATCGGGCGAACCATCCGCCACCGGCAGCAGCGAATGCGGGCTGCTCTCGATCGCCGCTCTGATCTCGTCCTCGCTGGCATTGACGTCGACCCAGTCGATCTCGGTCCGCGGCGTCATCAGTTCGCGCACGGGCCGTTCGGCCAGGCGGACGACACCCGCCAGGATCTGGTGCTGCTCGGCTTCGATCACGCCGGAACGGGTGGCTTCGGCAAAGATCATGTGCAGCTCTTCGGCGGTAACATTCGACTGGCCGCCCGGACGCACGCCAAACAGGCGAATTAGCGCGCCCGAGGAGGTGTCGAGAAGCCACACCAGCGGCGCCGCAATGCGGGCAAGGATCGCCATTGGCCGCGCCATGACCAGCGCAATCGGGACCGCGGCCCGCAAGGCAAGCTGTTTCGGGACCAGTTCGCCCACCACCAGGCTGAGATAGGTCGTGAGCGCGATTACAGTTCCGAACCCGAAATCGCCCGCCATTCTGGCCGGAACGCCAAGCAGCGCCAGCCGCTCGCCCACCGGACCGCCAAGGCTGGCGCCCGAATAGGCGCCGGCAATGATCCCGATCAGCGTAATTCCGATCTGCACTGTCGAAAGGAATTTGCCCGGATCCGCAGCCAGCGCGAGTGCAATCCTTGCGCTGGCCGAGCCCTTGTCGCGCGCCGTCCGCAGCCGCGCAGTCCTGGCCGATACGATCGCAAGTTCCGACATGGCGAACACGCCGTTGAGCACGATCAGCCCGGCGATGATGAACAGATCTGTCCAGGGAAATGGTGTCACCCGGCAACCGCTAGCACAATTGCGCTGCCGTGCCAGCTTTCAAGCACACAATCGTGCAGCCGCGCCAGTCACATGCCATTCAGCTCGGCAGGCGAATATCGGGCACTGCAATCCAAGTTCATTGCGGCGGAACATAGGCTTGCGCTATTGGTTGAGACTGGGAGACGCAGGAATTCGTTTCCCAATGAACAGGGCGAACCCCCTTCGTCCGATCACTCCTAGGAGGACACCGGAATGAGAAAACCCCGCATTTTGCTAGCAAGCGTTGCCGCCGTTTCACTGATGGGCACCAGTGCTTGCGTCACCGACCCCAACACCGGCGAAAGAAAGGTATCACGCACCGCGATGGGTGGCGTTGGCGGTGCCGTGCTGGGCGGCCTTCTGGGCGGAGCGATCGGCGGCAAGACAGGCCGCATCATCGGTGCGGTCGGCGGCGCAGCCGCTGGCGGCTATGTCGGCTACAAGATGGATCAGCAGATCAAGGAAATCAAAGAGCAGACCGAAGGTTCGGGCGTCGATGTAACCGAAGTCGATGGCGGCGACGCATTCCTGGTCAACCTGCCCGATGTGACCTTCGCCACCGGCAGCGCTTCGATCAGCCCCGATTTCCAGAATGCGCTCGATGCCGTCGCGAACAGCCTGGTGAAATATCCCAACTCGATCGTTGACGTCTATGGCCACACCGACACGGTCGGTTCGGCATCGTTCAACCAGCAATTGTCCGAGCGGCGCGCGCAATCGGTTGCCAACTACCTGATTTCGCGTGGCGTTTCATCTGCACGCCTGCGTTGGCAGGGCTTCGGCGAGACGCAACTCCGCGTTCAGACCGGCGACAATGTGAACGAGCCGCTCAACCGCCGTGTGGAAATCAAGGTCATTCCTTTTGACGAACAGGATGTTGCTGAGGCACAAGCATCCCAGGGCAACTGATCACGCCCTGTTTTCACGAAAGAAACTGGGGGCTGGCCCGAATGGGCCGGCCCTTTTTCTTTGCAAGGGCGGCCTATTGCGCGAGGCGTTGCGCCCTCTCCGCCAGCCG